>PAFF01000082.1 GCA_002704045.1 Fidelibacterota bacterium | reverse complement strand
TGAAAATAATATTTCTTTAACCATAGATAACATCCCTACAATATTTGAATACAATAGCTATAGAAAAGAAATTATATTAGAGCTACAAAATAATTTATCATTGGGCGAACACCATTTATCATTAAATGTAAATGATAATGTAGGAAATAGTTTAAATAAAAACGGAATTTTTTATATTATACCATAATATGAATCCTAAAAAACTAATAACATACGCTAAAAATGCACAAAATTACGCAAAAGCAAAATATAGTAACTATCCTGTTGGAGCAGCTTTGCTGACTAAAGATGGTGTAGTTGTCAAAGGGTGCAATATTGAATCAAAAGCATATCCTACAACACTTTGTGCTGAAAGAGTTGCTATTTTCTCTGCAATTGCACAAGGATTTAACAACTTCAAAGCACTTGCATTAATTACAAATGATGGAGCCTTCCCTTGCGGATCTTGTAGACAAATCATTTATGAATACACAGATAATATTTTGATATATATAGGTCAAAATAATGACAAAAAAATTTTGGAAGTTCATATTAATGATTTATTACCTAATCCATTTGGTAAATGAGAAACAATTCTATAATAATTGGTATATGTGGAGGTACAGGTTCAGGTAAAACCACTGTAGCTAAAAATATCGCAAAAGAGTTCAACTTAAATGATGTTGTTTTAATTCAATTAGATTCTTATTATAAAAAGATTAACTATATGAATTTTAGTGAAAGATCAAAGACAAATTTTGATCATCCAAATGCATTAGATTTTGAATTACTTAAATCAGATTTAATTAATTTACAGTCTGGAAAGAAAGTTTCTATACCTCAATATGATTTCAAAACTCATAAACGTCTAAATGAAACCATTGATGTAGACCCTCATCATATAATCATTTTAGAAGGAATTTTAAGTTTATATGATGCATCAATAAGAAATTTAATGAACATAAAAATTTATGTTGATACTGATGATGATATAAGGATAATTCGACGACTAAAAAGAGATATAAATAAAAGAAATAGAACTTTCGAATCAGTATCTGATCAATATTATAATACTGTTAGACCAATGCATGAACAATTTGTTGTACCAACAAAAAAATATGCAGATATTATTATACCTGAAGGCGGTAAAAATCACGTTGCAATTGATATTTTGCGCACTAAAATGGAAGCACTACTTAACGAAAGAAAAAATACAAAATGACTCTTACACCTCAAAAAAGTGGATGGATCGAATTAATTTGTGGATCTATGTTTAGTGGCAAAACAGATGAATTAATTAGACGATTAGTAAGAGCACAAATTGCTAAACAAAGAGTAGCAATTTTTAAACCAGTTATTGACGACAGATACGATGAAACTTATATTATTTCACATAACAAAAGGAGAATAAGATCTATACCTATTGATAATCCAAATTCAATTTTAGAACACTTAGATAACGCAGATGTTTTTGGAATAGATGAAGCACAATTTTTTTCAAATTCAATTGTTAAAGTATCAAATAAATTAGCTGACGTTGGTAAAAGGATTATTGTGGCTGGTCTTGATAAAGACTATTTGGGTAAATCATTTGGTCCAATGCCTGAATTAATGATCAGTTCAGAATATGTCACAAAAGTATTAGCTATTTGTGTTAAATGCGGAGATCCAGCTAGTTATAGTCAAAGAATTTCATCTGAATCTAACCAAATTGTTGTTGGTGAATCAGATAAATATGAAGCAAGATGTAGAAATTGTTTTAAACCGTTTTAAACTAATATATAATGGAGAAAATATGGGAATTGTAGGAATAATTATACTGTTAGGTATAGCTTTTTTGTTGTCAAACAATAAAAAGAAAATAGATTACAAATTAATTGGCTGGGGATTAGGTATACAATTATCTTTCGCATTGCTAATATTAAAATCTCCAATTGGAAAACCAATTTTTAGTCAAATGGATAAAGCTATCACTAAAATGATAAGCTTTTCAGATGCTGGTAGTGATTTTTTATTTAGATCATTCGTTCCAGATGTTGGATTTCACGTTGGGCTTATAAATTTTGCATTTAGAGCTCTACCCACAATAATTTTCTTTTCAAGTTTAATGTGTGTTCTTTATCATTTTGGAATAATTCAATATATTGTTAAATACATTGCAAAATTGATGCAAAAAACTATGGGAACAAGCGGTTCTGAAACCTTATCTGTATCTGCAAATATTTTTGTAGGTCAAACTGAAGCTCCTTTAATGGTAAAACCTTTTATTAATAATATGACAAAATCTGAATTAATGGCAGTTATGACTGGAGGTTTTGCAACCGCTGCTGGAGGGGTCCTTGCATTGTATGTAATGTGGCTACAAGATATACCTGGTATTGCTGGACATCTTCTAGCAGCATCTGTAATGTCAGCACCAGCTGCTTTAGTAATCGCAAAAATAATTTATCCTGAAACAGAAGAATCAGATACACTTGGTGATTTAAATGTAGATATTAAAAGCAATGATGCTAATGCTTTAGATGCATTAGGTAGAGGAGCAACAGATGGTTTAAAATTAGCTGCAAATATCGCTGCAATGTTGGTCGCATTCATTTCATTTGTGGCAATGGTAAATTATTTTCTAAGTTTTTTAAGTACATCATTAGAGGATATTATGGGATTATTTTTTAAACCATTAGCTTATACAATGGGAGTTCCTTGGTCAGAAGCTGAAATAATGGGGACCTTAATGGGTAAAAAATTAGCCCTTACAGAATTAATTGCATATGATGATTTAAGAACATATGTTTTAAATGGTGAAATTTCAAAAAGAACTGCTGTGATCGCAAGTTATGCATTATGTGGATTTGCCAATTTTGGATCAATTGGAATACAAATTGGTGGACTAGCAATTATGGCACCATCAAGAAGAAAAGAATTATCTTTGTTAGCTTTTAAAGCAATGATTGGTGGCGCTTTAGCATCATGGATTACTGCTTGCATTGCTGGGTTATTGGTATAAATTTAAATAAGGTAAGACATGAAATTATTATTATTAGGACCTCCAGGTGGAGGCAAAGGAACACAATCAAAATTTTTAGTTAACAAGTTCTCTATTCCCCAAATTTCTACGGGTGATATGCTAAGAGAGCATTTAAAAAATAATACATCATTAGGTCAAAAAGCTCAAAGATTTATGGATTCAGGTAATTTAGTTCCTGATGATATTATTCTAAATATGATGGAAAATAGATTTAAAAAAACTGATTGTAAAAAAGGATATATACTTGATGGATTCCCTAGAACATTAACTCAAGCAGAAGGTTTAGAAAAACTTTTATCTCATTTAAAGCAAAATCTAGACTTAGTTATTGTAATAAATGTAGATGATGACATTATTATTGATAGAATGGGTGGAAGAAGGATACATCCAGCTTCAGGAAGAACCTATCACATAAAATTTAATCCACCGAAAAAAAATGATATTGATGATATTACTGGAGAAAAATTGATAATTAGAATTGATGATCAAGAAGATACCGTAAAAAAAAGATTAGAAGTTTATCATAGTTTAACTAAACCCTTAATTAATTTTTATCAATCTAAGGATATTATTAGTTTTATAAACGGTGAAAATGAAATTAAAAAAGTCAGAAGAGATATTTTTCATTTAATTGATACAAAAAAGAATGTATAAACTAGGTATTACTGGTGGTATTGGTTCAGGAAAAAGTACTGCAACCTCATTTTTTAAAAATGAAAATACTTTTATATTTGATGCAGATAAAGAATCAAAAAAACATTTGGTGAATTCAATTGCGCTCCAACATAAAATATGTAATGCTTTTGGTAATGACCTTAAAACCAAATCTGGTACGTTAAATTTAAAAGAACTCGCTAATAGAGCTTTTGTAAATCAAAAAGAACAATCAATTTTGAATGGTATTATGTGGCCTGAAATCTATTTATTAATAGAAAAAAAAATAAATACTATTAAAAAGAATTATAATTTATTTATAGTTGATGCAGCTTTAATTTTTGAGGCAAATTTACAGAATTTATTTGATTCAACCTTATTGATTACAGCAAATTTAGATATAAGGATAGAGAGATCCACGATGAGGCTAAATTTACCAAGAAAAAAAATCCTAGAACGTATCAATCTTCAATTAGATGAGGAAAAGAAAAAAAAACTAGCTGATTATGTTATCATAAACGATCATTCAATATCCAAACTAAACGAGGAATTAAAAAAGTTTTGTTTAAACAAGAATTTACTTTCTTAAGGCTTTTGGTTTATCTAATATTTCTTTTAATAGGATCGCTCTTCGAAGTTCATTTTTATTTTGAAAAACTTTATTCAAACTTTTGTTAATACTTATTTTATTTTTTTTACTTATGATAAAATTGTCATCAGATTTAAAATTATTTTGTATTTTTTTACCTAATCGATTAAGACCAGAAATATCAGTTTCAATTTCATCTTCATTCTGCTTTAAATCATTACGATCAATACTTTCTATTATATTATCATTATCTGATTTTTCTGTAATAAAATTATAATTGTCCTCTGGTTCAATTACAAGATTATTATCAGTTTTTAACTTATTTAATGAGTTATCAAATAAGCTTCTTAAATCTTGCATTGAAAATGGATTAGAATTTTCATCTAAATCATCTGGTTCAATTGAATTTTTTTTATTTTTTTTATTTTTTTGTAATAAAGAAGATGCAATAAACCAAATTAGAAATATTATTAATCCTAATCCATTGAATTCAGCTGTATGAATCATTTTTTATCTTGATTTATAATGTTATCTTTATTAGCCTCATCCTCATCAGAGATTGAAGTTCTCATATTTGTATCAGCTTGAACATTTTGCATATTATAATAATCAAAAACACCTAAATTACCATCTCTAAATGCCTGAGCCATTGCAAGAGGGACTTTTGCTTCAGATTCTACTACTTTAGCTTTCATTTCTTGAACTTTAGCTTTCATCTCTTGCTCTTGTGCTACTGCCATAGCTCTTCTACTTTCTGCCTTTGCTTGTGCAACCATTTTATCAGCCTCAGCTTGATCTGCCTCTAAATGTGCACCAATGTTTCTTCCTACATCTACATCTGCAATATCTATTGATAAAATTGCATATGCAGTACCTGAAT
Source organism: Fidelibacterota bacterium (assembly GCA_002704045.1). Lineage (GTDB taxonomy): Bacteria > Fidelibacterota > Marinisomatia > SCGC-AAA003-L08. Next base: position 8,836 of record PAFF01000082.1, on the reverse strand, counting down.
CTAATCCTCTAGACAATACTGCTTTTGAAATATTGTCAGGATTTTCTAAAACATCTTTATATGATTGCGCTGATCCAATTGCACTCACTATGCCTTCACCAACTCTAGCTATCACAGTATCATCGGTTGCACCACCAACTAATTGCTCAATATTAGTTCTGACAGTAACTCTAGCTTTAGCTTTTATCTCAATACCATCTTTTGCAACGGCAGATACTTTTGCTTCTATCGGACAATCTATTACTTTAGGATATACACTCGTTTGAACTGCTTCTTTAACATCTCTACCAGCTAAATCAATTGCTGTTGCATTTTGAAAATTTAATTCAATATTTGCTTTATCAGCAGCAATTAAAGCATCTACGACGTTTGCAATGTTGCCGCCAGCCAAAAAGTGAGTCTCAAGTTCTTCTGAAGTTACAAAATCTAATCCTGCTCTATGCAAATTAATAATTGAATTTGCTACCAAAGATGGAGGAATTTTACGAATTCTCATTATAACTAATTTTAACATTCCTACCTTACCCCAGCCTATTGATACACCTGATTGTATCCAAATTCCTAAAGGAACAAAATATAAAAAGACTAAAATAAAAAATAATGTTGGTATTAAAAAAAATGGCATAATTAAATCTCCCTCTTACGTTGTTTTATTATCTTTCATAGCTACTACCATTTGATTTTCATCAATTCTTAAAACTATGATTTTACTATTTTTGTTTATGTAATCACCTGTTGATATTGCCTGAAATATCTGATTATCAATATTTATTTTTCCTGATGGTCGCAAATCTGTAGTTGATATTCCAGATTTACCGACAAATTTTTCAAAACCTTTAGAAATTGAATATCCATCTTGTTTTCTTTGAGGTTTAAATTCTATAATTTGTGAATAATATTTACTCTCAGTAATAATTTTAAATAGTAAAATTCCAGCAGCAATAGCTCCTATCGTTGCAATACTTAAACCGAAATAAGCGTCATTATAATCTTGAGCACTAGGGTATTCACCAAGAAGCATATAAAAAATACTCCATAATATTAAACCTCCACCTGTTATTCCAGCTATACCAAAACCTGGTATAATTAAAATTTCTAAAATTACCAATAGTATTCCAAAAAAAAGTAAAATAATTTCAATGATATCTGCCAAACCAACTAAAAAATGTGACCCAAAAAAAAGTGTTAAAAATATTATACCTGCAATACCAGGGAAACCCAAGCCTGGAGATTTTACTTCAAATAATAAACCTAAAAAACCTAATGACATAAGTAGAGGCGCTACTGTTGGATTTGTTAAAAAACGTACCAATTCTTCTGACCATGTTGAAGTTATTTTTCTAGTTTGATTATTGTCAAAACCTAAATATTCAATTAATGATTCAATATTTTCAAAGGTTTCATTTGCAAATCCGATTTTTAATGCATCCTTAGTTGTTAAAGTAATTAATTTATCAACCTTAAAACCTTCAATATCAGTACTATATAAAGTATCACCAGATGAGGTAACATAAAAATCTAGTTCTAAAGATTCATCAACCATCATTGCTGCAATTTCTCTTGATTTCCCATTTGCTTCTGCAGTAGATGCCATTTCTTCTCTCATGTATGATATAACTTTTTCTGAACCCTTATTACCTTGCAAATCTACAGCAGTAGCTGCTCCAATAGTTGCTCCACTTGTCATATAAATTGAATCACAAGATAAAGATATTAATGCTCCAGCTGATATAGCTCTTCTATTAATAAATGCTATAGTAGGGATTTTTGTTCCAAGGATACTATCTTTTATTTTAGTAGCAGCATCTACCCTACCACCAAAAGTATCAATATCAAAAATTATTAGTTTTGCATCCTCACTTTCAGCTTGCTCAATTCCTCTTTTAACAACATACGGTAGACCCATATCTATATCTCCATTTATGGGAATAATGACTACGGTTTGTTCAGATGAAAAGACTACTGAAATTAAAAAATATAAGATGAAATTTATTTTATTCATAAAATTAGAATTTTAAGCTATATAATACTGCAATAATTTATTATTTTTTTGTTATATTAAACGTAATAAAAAAACGGCAACTTATTATTAATTCCCAACAATTCAAATTAACAGATCACCTAATATATTTTTCATTAAGAACTATTAGTTTTTTAATTGGTTGTATACCTAGAAACATCTCGTTAATTTTTGGTTCATACTTTGGAATTTTTATTAAAATTTTTATACAAAAACGTAAAGATGTTGCATTTAAAAATATAAAACAAAGTTTTCCTAATTTAAATAATAGTGATCATTTAAAAATTCTCAATGAAACTTATAAACACTTTGGAAAAATACTATTTGAATTTTTGAGAATGCCCTATTTCAATAAAAGAAAATTAAAAGAAATTGTATCATTTGATAAAAAATCTTTAAAAATTTTATCCGAACAAAATACTGGAATTATTCTATCAGCTCATTTTGGAAATTGGGAATTAATCCAACCAACATTCTATATTAATAATTTGAACTTGATTTTAATAGCTCAAATTCAACGAAATAAGGGTGCAAATAAATTTTTTACCTGGATTAGAGAAAAAACAAATGCTAAAATTATTTTTAAAAATGAATCTACAAATAAAATGTTTAATGTTTTAAAAAATAATTTCCTTGGATTAGCTATAGATCAATATGCTGGAAGATCTGGAGTGCCTGTAACTTTTTTTGGTAAACAAACTTTATCTCCTATAGGTCCAGCTTTGTTTCATATAAAGGCAAAAGTTCCAATGTTTGTTGGATTCTGTAAATTAATGTCAAATAATAAGTATGAGATTTCATTTAAAAAATTAATTGTAGAAAATCTTAATCGAGATATTAAAGAATCTAGTATATTAATCAATCAAAAATTTAATTATTTGTTAGAAAATGAAATTAAAAAATATCCAGAACAATTTTTCTGGTTTCACAGAAAATGGAGATAGATGATCAATCCAATAAATGAACGATCAATCAAATTTGCTGTTGATACATTAAAAAAAGGTGAAATAATCGCATATCCGACAGATACTCTTTATGGATTTGGAGTTGATGCGACTAATGATGAAGCCATTAATAAATTAAACCAACTGAAAGGAAGGACTCAGCCACTTAGTATAATCATTGCAGACTTATCAGAAATCGAAAAATATGCAAAGATATCTAAAAAAACTTTAGAAAAAATTAATCAATATTTACCTGGTCCATTTACTTTTCTAATTAAAAAAAGAAAATCAATATTATCTGAACTTGTAACATATGGCTCTGAATTTATTGGTATTAGAATCCCTTATCACAAATTCCCATTAAAACTTGTTGATCGTTTGAAAAAACCACTAATCACTACTAGTATAAATAAGAACGGTCACGCTCCATTAAATAAAGTTGAAGACATAGAAAATAATTACCCTAAAATAAATATTTTTGAAGATAAAAATTATAATAATAAGTCTTCAATTGGATCAACAATTATTAAGATAGATGAAAATAATATTAAGTTAATTCGAAAAGGTGATGGCATATTAAATTATGAATAGCACATATAAAAGAGTTTTTAAATACGCTAAACCATATAAACTTTTACTAATTTTTTCAATTTTTTCATCATTCCTTTATGTTATATTAAATTCTGCATCGATTTGGATGATAGGATCTCTTATAAATAAAATTTTGATTCCTACTAGTGATTCATTTGTATTGGATCCAAACATAGAAAATTCAACTAATTTAAATTTAAAATTAAAAGAAATCACAAATAGTATAATTGGAATGGGTTCTCCATCAGAGCAACTAAAATCTATATGTATTATACTTTTTTTTATCTATCTATTTAAAAATATATTCTTTTATATAAATAATATTTCAATTTCATATATTCAAAATAAGATGATAAAAGATATTAGATCTGGTATGTTTTCGCACATTACATCTTTACCTATATCNTTTTATAAAAAATTTAAATCAAGTGAAATNANNTCTATTTTAATTAATGATGTAGGATCAATGAGACTCGCTTTTGCTGATACAATTCAAAAATTAATTGTCGAACCAATCAATATATTATTTTTTCTTATTCTNCTAATTATTATAAGTCCAATGATGACATTAATTACCTTACCAACTATAATTATTTCAGGTATAATAATAGTTCAAATTGGTAAAAGTATAAGAAGAAAAGCAAAACGATCTAGTAAACAAATCGCAGGTTTAATGAATGTTTTAAATGATAGTATCAACGGAATTAAAATTGTGAAAGCATTTAATAACGAAAAATTTGAATTAGATAAATTTAATCTTCAAAATAATAAATATTTCAAATTAGTTTTTCGCCAATCTAAACTGGGTCATTTAACCATTCCAATAAATGATTTAATTGGAGTTTCAATTGGTGTTGTTTTATTGTGGTATGGTGGATCATCCGTTATTCAAGGTAATAGTATTCCACCAGGCGATTTTATGAGATTCATAATATTATTATTTGCTTTAATGCAGCCGGCAAGAAAACTTGCAAATGTAAATACAAAAATTCAATTGGGTTTAGCTTCTGCTGAAAGAGTATTTATGATATTAGATCAACCTATTACAATTAAAAATAATATAAACTCTGAAGATATTCATACCTTAAAAGATTGTATTCAATTTAAAAATGTAAACTTTAAGTATGATACCAAATCTAATTTTAAATTAAACAATATTAATATAAAAATAAAAAAAAATGAAAAGGTTGCTTTGGTTGGAGCTAGCGGTTCTGGGAAATCAACCTTAGCTGATCTAATTCCTAGATTTTATGATCCATCATCTGGAGATATTACTATTGATGGAAAAAATATTAAAAACATAAAAATTCAATCTTTAAGATCATTAATGGGTATAGTAACTCAAGATACAATTTTATTTAATGATACAGTTTATAATAATATAGCATATGGTTTAAATAATATATCTGAGAAAGATGTAATCCACGCTGCTAAATCTTCAAATTCACATGAATTCATTAAAAATTTACCAAACCAGTATAATACAATCCTATCTGAAAAAGGACAAAATTTATCTGGGGGACAACGTCAAAGATTATCTATTGCACGAGCATTGTTAAAAAATCCACCAATTATAATTCTAGATGAAGCAACCTCAAATTTAGATACTGAATCAGAAAATAAAATAAAAAAAGCTTTAACAAAATTGATAAATAATAGAACAGTAATTATAATAGCGCACAGATTAACTACTATTAGCGAAGCTGATAAAATCATTGTATTAAACGATGGTAAAATTATTGAATCTGGATCTCATAATGAATTAATTAAAAATAATTCTGAATATAAAAAATTATATGATTTACAATTCGATAAATAGATAAATTATTAAAAAAAATTATGTAAATAAATTTTTATTTTTTAAAAATTATATCAAATTAAAATTAAGTTTCATATTCCAAAAAAATAATCATAATCGATAAAAATGAAAAATAAATCTATTTTAATAGTAGGAAATGGTCCATCAGTTTTAGAACATCAATTAGGAGAAGAAATTAATAAATTTCAAACAATAGGTAGAATTAATAATTACGTTACAGTTGATTATGATCAATATGTAGGTAATAAAACTTCAATTTGGTTTAATGGGGGGAATCAAAACTTAACTATACCTAAAGAGCTTGCAAAAAAAATTATTGTTTTTGTCCCATATGAAATAATTAATAATAATTTTAATAAAATTGTTAAAAGAACATCATATAGATTAGGATTAAATCAAAATGAATATATATTAACGAAAAAAGAAAAAATGAAACATTATGAATTCATTTCAAATGTAAAACGCCCAACAACTGGATTGAATTCTATTTTATGGGCATTAGAAAATTATAAGGAAGTAATAATTCATGGATTTGATTTTTTTCAAAATTCAAAAGAACATTACTATGACTCTTACATTTATAAAAAAATAATTAACTTAAAAATATTAAAAAAAGGTGAGAAACACGATCACTTAGCTGAAAAATTATTTGTTGAACAATTAATTGCAAATAAAAAAATATTTCAATTAAGCGATTATATAAAAAAATGATATTATGAAAAAAAAGTTTTACTAATTTTTAAATATAATTTCTCATACCATTTTAAATTTTTATTTGTATAATTTAGTTCTTTTCTAATTGAATGTTTATACCTTAGTTCAGTTGCAATTCGATTGGAAATTAAATATGGATTAAAATTTTTAAAATTTCTTCTCAAAATGACATCCATTGAAGATTTACCATTATAAGGTAATAATACTTTTTTTAAAACTTTAGCACTTGATGCTTTCATTAAATAACAAAACGTACCACTATTGGAACCCCTTTTAGGAATATTATTAGGTTTAAAAAAATTTTCTGAAATCTTAATACCATCTAATCCATGGTATGATAATTTTATTATATCCCAATTTTTCGGAACATCACTCCAAGGAATTTGATTTAATTTTTCTTTAAAATTTTTATGTAATAGAATGTCATCCTCACATATTAAGGCAACCTTACAATTTGGGTCCTTATATATCTTTTCCCATAATGATACATGACTTAGTAAGCATCCTAAACTTCCTGGCATTTTTAATTTAAAATCGTTTGATAAATATTTTAACTTTTTATATTTTTGTATATCAACTTCTATACCATTAATTCCCTCCCATAATTCTACTGAAATATTTTGCTCAAGAAATTTGTTAAAACACTTTTCGAGTCTTAATGGTGTTAATTTTGGTATACCAATTATGTAAGCTTTATCAAAATGCATATTAAGTTAAGAATAATAATATTAAATTTAATAATAAACTAAAAACAAAAATATATGAATATAGCTATAATACTTGCTGCAGGAAGTTCCAATCGATTTAATGGTAAAAAACCAAAACAATTTGAATACTTTAACAAAAAAATGATTTTAGAATACTCAGTAGATACTTTTATAAATCACCCTGAAATTGATGAAGTTATAATAGTTGTAAAAAAAAGTTATTTAAATGAAATTGAAAAATCTATCAAAGGTTGTAAAATTATTCAAGGTGGAAAAAAAAGACAAGATTCTTCTCTATTGGGTTTAATGGCTTGTCCAACAAATACAAGAAATGTTTTAATTCATGATGCAGCACGTCCTTTTGTGAGCAATACAATAATAAGTAATTGTATAGTGGAACTTAAAAATTCAGTTGCTGTGTGTCCTGCAATTCCAGTTAACGATACCGTTGCTATTATAAATTCTGAAAATAATATATCAAGTATGCTAGATCGTAATTTTGTTTATTGTCTTCAAACCCCTCAAGCATTTCATTATAAAATAATTTTTGAATGTCATAAAGAATTAGAAAAAAATGTTACTGATGATATAAGTGTCTTACAGGAATTTAATTATAATTGCAAACTAATAAAGGGTAGTCAACAAAATCTTAAAGTCACATATCAAGATGACCTAAACAAATTAAATAATTTCAAGATTTAGTATGATTGTAAATATCTTATAATCATAAATTTACTTAGCTAAAGATCCCATAGGATCCCAAGGATCAAGACCGACAGGTTTTTTACTAAATAATTTTACAATTTTTTCTGGTAAATATTTTTTGTCAACAACTACTTCGTAATTATATTCATCAAACCATGAATCAGTCATTAAATAATATCCCTTACTTCCGCCCTTAACTCCCCAACTATTTTCTACTCTCCATTTAGTTGATTTATCACTTTTAATATCTACACCAGTAAAAAGCATTGCATGTGTCATTAAACTATCACCGTATTCTAAACGTTTAGATTTATCCAATAGAAATTTAGTTTGAAAAATAGATTCATAATCATATAGACTCATATCCATTACGCCTAATGTTCGATGGAACATTTTTCCTACATCACATCCAAACCAAACAGCTTCATTATTTTTAATTGATTTAATCGCAGCTTTTTTCATGACTTCTATATCAACATTTGCGTATTTAATAATTTCTCCATCAACAACATTTCCTAAAAAATTAACTGTATACAATTCATTCATTTTTTTATTTGACATTGGAGCATTGATTAAACAAACTTTATCTTTTAATTTAATATCAACATGATTCCTATAGAATTCTATAGGTTTTAAATTCTTAAACCTATGAAATTTTTTCTTTTTATCAATTATTTGCCAATCAAATTGCTTTGGTGGATCTCCCAAGCAAATACAAAGCATTGAGTAAATAGTTGACAACATAGACTCTTTCATTATCCTCAAATCATTTACGGTTTTTTCTTCATTATGATTCTTTCTTAATAAGTAAGCAAATTCTCTCAATTTCCTAGTAATAAAACGATTCATCATTCTTGAACTACTACTTTGGAAACTTTCTGGCATTACTGATTGTGGCATTACACCATACTTTTCAATTAAATTAACAAACATATCCCATTGTCCACCGTCTTCAATAGGACTATCTAAAAGATACATCATTATTCTACTATCATATGTTTCATCTAAAGTTTTTAAAATATTTTCTAAAAAATAATTTGATTTTTCTAACTTATCACAAAACATAAAATAATTTTGCGAAAATTCAAAATCTTTGATATTATACTTATCAGCTAATTGAATACGCATTAAATTTAATCCTGCAAAACCCCAACATCTTCCAGAAGCTTTTTGATTTGTAACCTTATCCATCTCATTTGAAATGGTATTTGAATATGTATGGTCAATAGTTCTAAAACCATTCCAATCCATAGCAATATTATTAATATCAGGTTCGAATTTAATATTTAGTAAAACATGTTCAATAGCACTTTCTGTAGTTGCAGTATCACCTGAA
>PAFF01000081.1 GCA_002704045.1 Fidelibacterota bacterium | reverse complement strand
TTCTTTGTATTTGCTAATATTATTTATCCAATGACAGGATTTGATCCAGTTGGTGGAATAATTGATTTAGTGAGAAACTTCCTAGGAGGTGGATTAGCTGGACTAATTGCACTTCTAGTTTTTGTATCCATAATGGATAAATAATAAAGTCTATTTTAACAGCGAATATTCTTTTGATATTCGCTGTTAATGACTATAACAAAAATATAAAGGAATGAATATGAAAAAAGCAATTGATACACTTACAGATTGGATTGGTACTTTTAATGAGTTACTTAGAGCATTAATAGTATTTGGTGTAATTGTTGGTATACTATACAGTGATGTATTTGGTGTAATTAAAGGAATTGGTAATCTTATGGGCCAAATAGGCGATGCTGGATTATCTGGTTTGGTAGCATTAGCTTTAATTGCAACTTGGTATAAGAAATAATTAAGTAGTAAAAGAATTAAGGTGTTTTGTTAAAAGCCTTAATAACACACATTCAAAAAAACATAATAAGGAGAACGATATGAAATTCGTTAAAACAATAACTTTACTAATGACATTTTGTGTAATGGCATTTGGTAACAACGATAGAATCAATGCTTTAGGTGGAAATGCTGGTTTTTGGCCAGAAGATGATGCTAATGTAACGGCTTTTCCAGCAATGGTAAATAACTTAGATATGGTTCAAGTTACAGGAGCTGGAAGTGCTAATGGTACAGCTACAGTTGTCTGGGGTGACGAAACTACGTGGGGTTTTAAATTCGACGGTGCATCGGACATGGATTCAAACGATTGGTTTAATCTTATGTGGGGAAATGGTACATATGGTGCAACCTTTTCGTTAGGTATGAAATCAACTGATAATGGATTAGATGGAGATCTAAATAGTACATATTCAAATATGGGTCTTGGTATTGGTTTTGGAATGAATATGGATTTTGGTGAGATTGGTGTGAACTTTTCAACAGGATCTGAAGATGATGGAACCGACGCTGATCAACCATCTTCAATGGGTCTAGCTTTTAACTTAAGAAGAGCACAAGATGTTTGGTTGTTTGATAATATGTTAGTTGGCTTTTCTATGGAAAATGAAGCAACAGGCGACATGATAGATAATGATATGGGACTTTCTGTTGACTTATTTACATCTTTACCGGTTGGTGATGGTGTAGATGCAACTTTTGCAATGGGATTTGGATATCATGCAAACACATTTAATGCTGGTGCAGGTGGTGATGATTTAACAAGTAGTACTATTACTTTACCCGCAGTTAATCTTGGTGTAGAAGCAGATGTTACAGATTGGGCAACTGTCAGATTTGGTGTAGGTCATTCATATGTATTAGCAGGTACTTCAAGAGATGAATCAACTTGGATGGGATCTTATACTCCAACAGAGGGTTATGTTGATGCTTCAAGTGGTGAATGGGTAGAAGGAGAAGCACAAAATAATGAAACTCCAATGACGATGGATGTATCTAATTTTGATTGGAACTTCGGTTTAGGTTTTGACTATGGAAGTTTTACACTAGATATGGTTTTAAATAATACTGATTTATTTAATGATCCTGTAAGATATGTAACAGGTAGAAATGATAGAGCTTTATCATCTAGTGCTACACTGACTTGGAATTTTTAATTCTTAGAAATTAAATTTCTATTAAAAAGGGATCCATTTGGATCCCTTTTTTTATACTGGAAATAAATGACCTAGTATATATCCTATAATTATACCAATTAAAAGAACAATATTAATTAGTCTGTGTTTAAGCAATTCTCTTTGTTTACCTTTTTTGATAGCATATGCAGATGAGAAATAGCCGACTCCATTCATTAACCAAAAAAATGGTATAGAAAAAATATTCACAACAATCGGTCCTACAACTGGTATTAGTGAGATAAATGTACCAATTCCAATAAATGCATTAGTAAACCAAGCCATAAGTATTGATATAATAGCTATAACTTTTGCATCTATATTAAAATAAAGCATTAAAAAAGTACTAACCAGAACAACTATCCATGCTGTAGTGAATTTAGGATGGTTTTTAATGTAATTGGTAATTTTTCTCATTTTAATTCAGCTGTCACATTAATTAATCCTATTGAAAATTTACAACTAGTAATTTCATTTGTAATTCTATTAATATTTATTTCTCTTTTTGCATTTGGTAAAAATATTCCCCAGCTAAAAATGTCAGTTTTTTTATAAACAGGTTCATTTGATAAATCTTCATTAATATCTAATGATAATAAATATTTAATTCGATCTTCAAATTGATAATAATCAATTGCCATATTATAAATATTTCCCTCTCTTTCAATAAAATCAAGTGTTTTGAAACTAATTTTTAATTCGTTCATCTGAAGATAATGTAATAAAGAAAAAATATTATAATAATTAGTATTAAACCACTTGTTATTATTTAAATAAAAAAGACTATCATTCTTAAAAAAAGTGGTTATATTATTTTCTAATTTAGGCTGTGATGTTTTTTTTGAATAGCTTAGTATATCATAATTTGATTTATCAATAATTGTAGTATAATCATTTTTAACAAAAAAGAATTTTTCATAAATAGATTTTGTTTTAGTTTGATAGTCTATTTTTATTGATTTCTTATTATTATAAATTGTGTCACTATAATTAATTAATATATCTGCACAATGAACGCCAAAAATTGAAACTTCATATTTATAATTTTTGCTTTGCGCAAAAAGCGGAAAGATAAATAAAATTAATAATATTTTAAATTTTATTTCCATTTTACATTTAATAATGGTCCTAAACCACCAAAAATTACTACATAAAAAGGATGAATAAAACTGAGTATTATACAATCAAATATATTCCATTGTTGTTTTAACTTCGTATAATAATTATATGTAAAATAAAAGTCAGCTGTAGATTTTATTAACCAGGGTAACAACCATAATCCATGTGAACTAACTGCAAATTTTATAATACAAATACTTATAAAAAAATTAGTTAAAAATAACAAAGGTAATACAAGTCTAAGCGAAAAGTCAGCTTTCCATGAATAATAAAATAAACCCTTAGAAGCAAATCTTAATCTTTGATTAATAAAATCATTAACAGAGCTGGGAGCATATGAATAAACAGATGCATTTTCTTTTAATAAAAATTTAAGTTTATAATTTGTATTTTTTTTTATTTTATGTAAAAGTAAATCATCATCGCCTGATTTTAAATGTTCTATTCCATCGTAACCATCTATTTCAATAAAAATATCTTTAAGAAAAGCCATATTACGACCCGTACAAGATAAAGTTAGATTATTCATCATGCCTGCTGCTGAAAATGCATCTTGAGCATTATTTTCTAATTGAATGATTCTTTCAATTTTATTGTTAGAATAAAGTGGAGAAGGCCCACAAACAAAGCCAGTATTTTCTTTAGAAAAAGCCTTAACAATAGTTTCTAACCATTTTTTGTTAGGTACACAATCTGCATCTGTTTGTACAATTATTTGACCTTTAGAGAGCTTTATCCCTTCGTTTAGTGCCCATTTTTTATTTGACCAACCAATTGGAGTCTCATCAATTTTAATTAATTTTATATTTTCATTCAAATTGTTTTTTATTATTTGTGATGTTTTGTCGTTAGATCTATCATCAATTATAATAATTTCGTATAACTTTTTATTATAGGTTTGTATTTTTAAGTTTTTTAGTAAAGTAGGTATATTTTTTTCTTCATTGTGCGCTGCAATTATAATACTTACAAAAGGTAATTTTTCTTCTATTTTATCAACATTATCATCGTTTGATTTATTTAATGTATTAGAAAACCAAATAATTAAAAGGAAATACAGAATTGAAAAAAGTAAACTTAAAAAAATAATCAAGCTATTTAGATCCTCTCCATGAAATTTGATTTTGGAAAAAACTCCCAATACCTATTACGACGACGTATAAAGGTTGAAAAATAAACCAATAGGTAAATTGTAAAATATTATAGGTATCATTATGTGTTTTCATACCTCTCGAGGCAAAAGAATATTCAATTATGAATTTAATTAAAATTGGAACTACAAATTGAAAAATTGTTATATAATTAAAAAATATAAGAAAAAAATTTAAAATTATAATTAGATTAGTAAAAAAAGTTATGACTGACATGCAAAAAAAATATTTATTAAATTTCCAAGTTTTTAGCGCATCTCCTGCCCATCGTATTCTTTGCATAATAAAAGAATATAATGTTTTTTCTTGTCTGCAGTAAACTTTATTTTGAGGGTCAAATGCAAATGTAGCCTTAAAATCTTTTATATTTTTCCTACAAGTTTGAAAAAACAATGTGTCATCACCTTGCAAACAATTTGAAATCTCTTGAAAGCCTTTATTTTTATTAAATATATTTTTTAGGTAGGATTGATTTTGGCCAGAACTAGCCCAATACCAATTTTTATTAATTGTAGAATGTGCTGTATTCATCAACATAAATAAATCAATTTTTTGAAATAAGGTTATTATATTATTTGATGAAGGAACCTCGCTATAACCAACCACATAGTGAATATCTTTAAAATACTTAGATGATATTAGTTTAGACCAGTTATTAGGTACCTGACAATCTGCATCGGTAAATAATAAGATTTCTCCTTTTGCTTTTCTTATTCCAGCATCAAGAGCCCTTTTTTTATGATTTAAATTTTTCTTTCCTTCGTTTGACGATAGTAAAACAAATCTAGAATCAAGATCAGAATATTTAGATATAATACGTTTGGTTTCATCGTCAGAATTATCATCTATGATCAAAAATTCTATAATATTATTATCTATTTGTTTATGTAATTGACTTAGAAGCCGATTGATTGAATTTTCACCATTCTTAACAGCAACAATAATAGATATTGTTTTATTATTTAAGATTTTTTCATTATTATTAAACAGCGAATTACGTAATATCAAAATTATTGTCGAATAGAGTCCTAGGCATATATATAAGATATACTGAATATTTTCCATCAAGACATATAAATGATTAAATGATCAATCAACAAATGAATTTTTTTTCATCCAATTGTCATCAACAAATTTTGATAAATAATTACGTATTGAATCTGGTAGTATAACCAAACAATTTTCATCTTTTGGTAAATTTTTAGCAGCTTGTAATGCTGCCCAGGTGGCAGTTCCACAAGATCCACCAACTAATAATCCCTCTTCTTTTATAAGTCTTCTTGATGTAATAAATGAATCCTTATCGTTTACCTTGATATATTGATCAATAACATTGTTATCTAATACATCTGGGAAAAAATCATAACCAATTCCTTCAACTTTATATGGAAAAACTTCATTACCCCCACCTAAAATTGAACCAAAAGGATCTGCACCTATAATTTGTATATTAGGATATTTTTCTTTTAATTTTTTACTAACACCTGTAATAGTTCCTCCTGTACCTACACCCATAACTACCATTGATAAGTTATCATCAAATGAATTTATAATTTCTTCAGCTGTAAATCTATAATGCGCATCTGGGTTAGATGGATTCTGATATTGATCAAGTATATGAGAATTTTTAATTTTTTTATTTAACTTTTTTGCAACTCCAATATGACTTTCTTCATCATCCCATGCCGCTTTGGTTGGAGTACGAATTATTTCCGCACCTAATGCTTCTAAAACGACCTGCTTTTCTTGACTCATCTTTTCAGGCATTGTAATAATCATTTTGTAACCTTTTACAGCTGCAGCTAATGCCATACCTATTCCGGTATTTCCTGAGGTAGGTTCAATTAGGGTATCTCCTGGTTTAATTCTTCCAGATTTTTCTGCTTCTTCAATCATATTATAACCTATACGATCTTTAATGGAACCTCCTGGATTAACAAATTCACATTTCGCAAATAGGTTACAGTTTAATGATTGACCAATACGGTTCAATTTGACTATTGGTGTTTTTCCTATTGCGTGTAATATATTATCGAGTATCATACTTTTTCCTTAACATTTATTATTTACTTAATTCATTTAATAAGATGCTACCTGCAATTGCAGCATTCAAGCTTTCGATATTTCCTTTACCAGGAATTGAAATTAAATCTGTAATGTATGGTTTAACAGCATCAGATAATCCATTTGCTTCGTTTCCAATGATCAAAATCCATTTTTTATTAAAATTAATATTAGAAATAGATTCACCGATTTTGTCAGCACCTAAGATTGAATAATTTAATTTTTTAATTTTATTAAGTTCATAATCTAAATTTACAATTTTTATTGATTTTATGTTGAACTGTGAACCCATTGCACTTCTGATAACTTTATGATTATATTGATCCACACAGTTTTCTGATAATAAAATATTATTAATACCAAACCATTCAGCACTTCTTAATAAGGTACCAAAATTTCCAGGATCAGATATTCTATCTAAGGCTAATATATTATCTTTGTAATTTGTTTTATCATAAGAAGGTAAGTTGCTAATAGCTATAATTGATTGGTTATTTTTTGTACTAGAAAGTTTATCTATTATATTAGTATCTACTATGAACAAGGGAATTGATTTTGTTTTGGCTAATTTTAAAATTTCATTTCTAGTCTTAGATAATTTATCTGCTTCATTTAATATTATAGTATCTATATAATTTTTGGTTTGCAATACTTGATATATAAGCCTTTCACCTTCCAAAATTATTTTTTTTTCATTTAATCGATTCTTTTTTCTTTTTAAAGAGAAATAATATTTTATTTTTTCATTACTTAATTTAAAAGTCAATTTCAATACCAATTGGACAATGATCAGAGCCTAATACATCACTATAAATAAATGAATCTTTAAGATTATTTTTTAATGATTGGGAAAGACAAAAATAGTCGATTCTCCAACCAACATTTTTTTTCCTTGAATTAAACATATAGCTCCACCAGGTATAGTTATCTGATTCATTATTAAATAATCTAAAAGAATCAATAAAACCAGCATTTAAAATATCATCAAAACCTTTTCTTTCTTCATTGGTAAATCCTGCATTCCCAGGTTTAGATTTTGTAGTTTTGTTACTTTGTGGATTTGCTAAATCAATTTCGGTATGCGCAACATTTAAATCTCCACAAAATATTACTGGTTTTTCTTTTTCAAGTTCTTGCATATGAAATAAAAAATCTTTGTTCCATTCTTGTGATCTATAATTTAATCTACTTAAATCTCTTTTTGAATTGGGAGTATAAACATTAACAATGTAATGATCTTCAAATTCTAAAGCTATAACACGACCTTCTTGATCGTGTTTTTCAATACCAAGTCCATTATAAATATTGATTGGTTTTTTTTTGGATAAAGTCAGTGTTCCTGAATAGCCGGCTTTATTGGCACTATTCCAATAATGATTATAATTTGGAAGATCAAGTTCAACCTGTGATTCATAGGCTTTTGTTTCTTGAATACATATAATATCTGGATCTTCTTTTTGAATGAAATCTAAGAAGCCTTTTTTTATACAAGCCCTTATCCCATTAACGTTCCATGAAATATATTTCATACTATACCTCTATTGTCAATTAATTTTTTAACCTTAAGTTATATATTTTTATCAAAATAAGTGTTTAAATCTTTTATAGCAATTTTTTCTTGTTCACCATTTCTCATATTTTTGATTAGAACTATCTTACTTTGCAATTCATTTTCACCAATTATTATCACATAAGAACATTTTTGGCGATTAGCTTCACGCATTTGCGACTTGAGACTTCTTCTATTAGACTCAATATTAATATTTAAATTGGTATTCTTTCTAAGATCACTAACTATTTTCATAGCATCTGGTATGTTTTGTTCTCCAAGAATGGATATGTAAATTTTTATATTATCAAGTTGGTCAAATGCATCGTCATTAATAAGCATCAAAAGTCTTTCAACGCCAGCTGCAAAACCAACGGCAGGAGTATTTTTACCTCCTAATTGCTTTACTAATTTATCATATCTTCCCCCTCCACATAATGCATCTTGAGCACCCAGATTTTTTGATGTTATTTCGAATGTTGTTCTTGTGTAATAATCTAATCCACGAACTAGTTTTTTATCGTGAAAATATGGTATGTTTATTTTATCAAGAATATTTTTCAGTTGATTAAAATGGTTTAAATCCTCGTCTGAAATATGATCAAAAATGAATGGAGCATTATCTTCTACTATTTTTTTATCATCTTCATTTTTTGAGTCAAATATTCTTAGTGCATTATTATCAAGACGTTTTTGACTTATGGGACTTAAGTAAGATTTATATTTTGATAAGGATTTTTTTAAAATTTTTATATAGTTTTCTCTTATTGAAGACGAGCCAATAGTATTGATTCTTACTGATAGCTCCTTAATATTAAACTGATTATATATATTATATGCTATTTCAATTACTTCTGCATCTTGCTCTGGAAATTCAGAACCCAAAGCTTCTATTCCATATTGATGAAATTGTCGCTGACGTCCAGCCTGAGGTCGCTCTCTTCTAAATAATGAATCAAAATAATATAATTTAGCTATAGGGCCTAACGATTGTAAATTATGTTGTATGTATGATCTGACCACAGGAGCAGTTAGCTCAGGTCTTAAAGTTAATTTTTTTTCCCCTTGGTCTAACCAAGAGTACATTTCTTTTGAAACAATATCCGTTTCATTACCTATACCTCTAATAAATAAATCTGTACTCTCAAATATAGGTGTACGAATTTCACCATAACCATAAGAATTTAAAATTTTATGGATTTTGGATTCTATGAATCTCCACTTAACAGTATCATCAGGAAGTAAATCTTTTGTTCCTTTAATATTTCTAATCATAATTTTTAAATTTTTTTATAAATTGTAGAATGATTTGCCGCCTCTAGATTCTAATTTAATATCTTGTAGATCAGGATTCTTAACATTTATTTTCAAATAAAAACCTTTGCTAGGTCCGTTTGGTGTCCAATTAAAACTAAAAATCCAGCAATGTAAAGGACGACTTATATAAAATTTATGATAAATTAAATCATATTCTATTAAATCAAATCTTGCTGTATGCTGAAGATTCCATTTTTCCGTAAGATTTATTTTAAAAGTAGTATTCATCCAAAATGTTTTTCTATCATTAATTTCATTACCATAAATAATTTGATTCAATGAATATCGAAGATTTAAAGAAGATTCCCATAGATTTTTTTTTGAATTTTGCCTTTTATTATTTGTTAATAGATTGATTGATGTAGAATCATTATTAATTTGCAAGGTATCATAGTTACTTTTGCTAATATAGCTTTTTTTAGTACCATATAATTTTAAACTTGTTCCACAACTAGCCGATGTTAGTCTAGGTTTACCATAGATATTAACGCGTTTTAATTGATCATCTGAATTTAATTTTAANTTATAGGGGTCGTGCGTCATAGATATGTCTAATTTAAATCCNCCAGGTAATGTTGTTCTAATAGATGAGCGTATNGGAGATAATTTTAAACTGTCTGCGGCAAAATTATAACTTGTATTNAGGTTCCAATTAAAAAGATCAATTTTTTTAAAATCATTTTCATCGTTTAAAATTTTAGATTGAAATTGATTGTTTAGAGTTATAGAAATAGATTTTTGTTCTTGNTTNGATGTGGAACCTGCCATCGATCCAGAAAATTTATCATAATCATTTCCATTAATNGATTCAAAATAGTTGAAATTGTACCCAAATAATGCTTTGGAAAAATCGGGTTTCCAAGAAAAACTCAAAGATGGCGAAAGAACGTGNCGTATTGATTTTAAATTAAAAAATGAAATTGGCAATATTCCATATATTTTGGTATTTGCTGANATTGAGGCTGAACCAGTGTGCCTAGGCAAAAATTTATTAACGTAATTATAGTCAACTGTTGTATCTGATGTAGCGTAATAGTTTTTATATTTAAATATCCAATCTTCTTTAACATTNAATTTTGGATTTAAAGTTAACCAACCAAAGTATTTTTTTGGGGCAGATAATGNTAATGAATGGTTTATAATNTGATCTGTATTTTCNNTTNTATCAGTTTCAATCCAACTTGANTCTGAATCTGCTTCCCAGCCAATTTTTTCAGTTCTTGTCATTGAGGATGAGATTGACCAATATAAATTATTATACCATTTTGAACCATTCCCAAANANTNTACTTTGACTATGTCTGAATGATATTCGTGGTAAATATCTTGATTTATAAAATAATTTTGTTCCTNCAGATGCATTATCCAAAGATGTTNTTTCCGCATTTAATAAGTCAGTACTTTCAGAAATATTAATTGAAATAGAATTTTTATGTTGGGGCCAGCGCTTTGAAAAATTTGCTGAAGATTCCAAACGTTGGTTAAGTCTAGTTTCTTGATTATGTGAAAAAGTCGTGTCTTGATAATATGAATTNTTCGACATATAGGTCCAATTAACATTTAAGTTCTGTGTTGGATCAATTGTCCAATTATGCCTCCACTTTAAATCCCATTTTTGATTTAGATTACCACCAATAACGTTAGAAATATCTTCAGATAATATAGTTCTACTTAGTGTTGAATTTAATGATCCATTATGAATGTATCTTTTTACATAATTNATTNTTNTATANGTTTGAATTCCTTTTTTATCATAAAAATTTGTGAGCAATCTTGAATCAAAATAATCATTAGGTGCCCAAAAATATCCTAANCCTTGGAAAAAAGTTCCATCGCTATTTTTATGACCAANAGAAGGCATGATCCATCCGCTTTGNCGCCCTCCNCCTTTGTTTGGTAAAATCGCTAGTGGGAAACCTATTATTGGTATATCATATATGTATAACCAAAGAGGTTTNGCAACTATGCGTTCNCCNGTTATCATTTTCATTTTTCTACTAGCTAAATAAAAATGAGGTTCTTCNGCATCACAAGAAGTGTATTTACTTGAATGAACGTGAAAAATATTATTATCATTTCTATATATTTCTTTTCCATAATAAACACTATTATTATAATTAGTTTTACCTTGTTTAATTCTTCCTTGTTTTGAAATAANATCAAATTCCATATAATCACCAGAAAGNGGTTCNCCATCGTTTGTATCAACAATGGGAATATTNTTTTCACTTTTAAAAACTTCTAATAGATTAGTATNCCAATNAGCTGTTATGATNTCTGATGATAGNATTGTTTTTTGATATNTCACATTAGCATTATTTCTTAGGAAAGTCTTTTTATCTTTTACAATGTAGTCAATAAATTCTCCTCTATANNTNATTGTAGAATCTATTGCATTATTATTTTTATCAGGAATGAAGGAACCCCTTCCTCCTCCAAATATTTGTAATCGTTGAATTTCATCATTTATAAATGTAATATTTATTGTATCACCACTTGCTTTATTTAAACCTTTTAGGACACTATCTTCAANAAGATGATAGGTGGTTGTAGCCATTCCAAATAGATTTAAACTATCAATTTTATCATTTTTAAATGATGAGAATAATTTATTTGCATTCATTTCATCTTTCACACTTTGCCCAGAACCAATAATATTAAATACATTGTATGCATATGCATTGTCAATAATTTCTGCTTGTTTTAAGAGACTATCTTCATATTGTATAAACATGTTGTTTCCACTCATACCACGATTTAGTTCTTTAAANGTACAGCTATCGTTAAGAGACATTAGTTGATTNTCATCATTGTATGATATTTCATTTGCGATTATTGTTTTAGTATTTTCAAAAATTTTACAATTACCATTAGCAATAAAAGAAGAGCCTCTATAACCNTTGGATTCCCAAATTGTCAATTTATCAGAATTGAGNNTTGTATTTTTTTTAATTAATTTTACATTACTATATGCTATAGAAGAGTCAGAGTCTAACCAATAATAAAGTGAGTCACAAAAAATTTTTTGTNCAGNTTNATTTTGTTCAAAAANAATATTACCAATTGCTTTTAGATAAGTATTATCTTTGTCAAAGTAGATCATTTTAAGACATTTAAGNGTATCACTATTTTTAATCATCATTACGCCATNATTAAGATGAAATTCGTTTAANTCTCTATAAAAATTNGCATCTTCAGTATACAAAGTNATGTCTTTNGTTTTGAGGATTACATTGCCATAAAGTTTTTGAATGGTTTGATTATTTTTAGTAAANTTTTCTAAATANTCAGCATTAATTATTTCNAGTTTATCATTACTAAAAATAACATTTACGTAAANAAATGATAAAAAATAATATTTTATGTACTTAAACAATTTTTCTCNATGTTAATTATTACTTAATTTTTGTTATAAATGAATTTCCAAAATTATGAAATATAAACTAATATTTTTAATTATTTATTCTTTTGTTTTTTCTAAAAGCGAACCTTATGTATTGGTAGTATCTTTAGATGGNTTCAGATATGATTATATGAATTTTATTGATACTCCAAATTTAAATTATTTAAANGAGAATGGAGTAAAATCTAAATCTTTAAAACCAATTTTNCCATCTCTAACTTTCCCAAATCATTACTCAATAGCAACGGGCTGCTANTCAAATGAACANAAAATAACTGGAAATAAGTTTTACAGTAAAGAATTTCAAAAATATTATTCATATAAAGATGCAGCAACAGTACNGGATGGTAGATTTTATGGGTGTGAACCAATTTGGGTTAAGGCTGAAAAACAAGGTATAAAATCAGCAACATATTTTTGGGTTGGCTCAGAAGCTGAAATTCAAAATTANAGACCATCAATTTATAAAAAATATAATCCNAAAATAAGTTTTAAAAGTAGAATAGATTCAGCTATGTCTTGGATTGATTTACCATATGAACTTTCACCAAGGCTTATAATGTTATATTTTAATGAGCCAGATAGAAGTGGCCATGTTAACGGGCCTAGAAGTTCTATAACAATTGATCAAATAGCAAGAATGGATTCCTTGATGGGGTATTTAATTGAGCAAATAAACAAAAGAGATAAAAATATAAATCTCATTGTTTTGAGTGATCATGGAATGGTAGAAGTAAAAAACACACATATAATTATTGATGACTATATTAACTTAGATAATTATAATGTTTTTGGAAGTGGATCATTTATTCAACTTGAATTAAAAAATAATGAAAATTCATTTATTAAAAAAGAATTAAATAATGTACCTAATATAAAATATTATTTTCAAAACCAAATTCCAGAAAGATATAAATTTGTAAATATCAACACAAAAGATATTTTAATTGTTGCGGAAGAAGGATATTTAATTGGTCTAAGAGAAAATTTAAATGGTGGATTATTTACTTTAAAAGGTATGCATGGATATGATCCTGAAAATATAAATATGCACGGTATTTTTTATGCATATGGACCAGTATTTAAAAAACAAAAAATTGTTAATTCGTTTGAAAATACAATGATTCATAAATTAATTTGTAATATTTTAGAAATAGAAATTTATAATGATGAAATAATTAAAAGTATAATTAAATGAATTATCTTTAAATGAAACTTTTTAAAAATTTATACAATTTAATAAAATAAATTTTTAAATTTTAGAATCGTTTAACAAACTATTTTAAACTGTAAACATTAGACATTAAAAAACTGTGGGAGGATTTACTAATTGATTAATGTTAAAAATTTAGTAAAAAATTATGGTGAAGTTGAAGCTGTGAAATCAATAAGTTTCAATGTAGAACCAGGAGAAATTTTAGGTTTTTTAGGAGAAAATGGAGCTGGAAAATCTACTACACTTAAAATTATATCAGGCTATTTATCACAAACATCAGGTTCTGTACTGATTGATAATATTGATATCCAAACAAATTCTAATTCAATTAAAAAAAATATTGGTTATTTACCTGAACTTAACCCTTTGTACTATGATATGAGGGTTTATGATTATTTAAAATTTATTGCAGGTACATATGATATTAAAAATGATAATTTTAATTCAGCATTAGATCAAGTGGTGGAACAATGTAGCTTATCGGGTGTAGTCCATAAAAAAATTGGTCAATGCTCAAAAGGATATAAGCAAAGAACAGGTTTAGCTAGTGCATTAATTCACGACCCTAAAATTTTACTATTGGATGAGCCAGTCTCAGGACTAGATCCTAATCAAAGAGTAGAGATAAGAAAATTAATTCAAGATTTAGGTAAAGAAAAGACTGTTATGGTTTCTAGTCACAATTTAGATCAAATAAAAGCAACTGTTGATAGAATTATTATAATTGATAATGGACAGATTGTAGCAGACGGAACAGCAGATCATCTAATCAAATCCTCCTCTGGAGGAATAATTAATCTAACTATGGAAATTATGTCTAAAGAAGATATAGATAAAATAGAGGTTGATATTGAAGGAGTTAAATTTTTAGAATCAAAAAAGGAAGAAGGAAAACACATATTAACATTTGAGTATTCTCATAAGATTGATCCAAGAGAAAAAATATTTAATTTTGCTGTTAAAAATAAATGGATAATTCTTGGAATGAATACCGTAGAAACTAATTTAGAAGATGTATTTAGGTCTTTAACTATGGAGGATTCAGCTAATGCATAATTTAAAAATAATATATGATAGAGAAATGAAAATGTTTTTTAATACTCCTATGGCATATATTTTTTTGGGTGTTTTTGTAATTGCAAATGGTTATTTTTTCACAACTACTTTTTTTCTCATTAAACAATCAGATTTAAGGCAACTTTTTGATATAATAAGCTGGATATATATTATTTTTATACCAGCGATTACCATGGGTTTAATTGCTAAAGAGAATGGTTCTGGAACAATAGAAATTATTGCAACGTTGCCTGTAAAAAATTCTGAATATGTACTTGGTAAATATTTGGCAGCATTATCTTTGATTGGCGTCGGTTTATTTATTACCATGTTCCACTATTTTACATTATTAAACGTGGGAACTAACATTGATCATGGAGCAATTTTAAGTGGATATTTTGGATTGTTGCTTCTTGGTGGATTATATGCGGCAATAGGATTGTTCTTTAGTAGTCTAACCAATAATCAGGTTATTGCACTTATAGCTTCAGCTTCTTTAGCCTTTAGTTTTTTTTTATTAGGTAAAATGTTAATTTTTATGCCAAGTTGGATGTCTCAATTTATTCAGTATCTAAGCATTGATTTTCATTTATCCAATATTACCAGGGGAGTAATAGATTCAAGAAATATTATTTATTTTGGATCATTAATATGGTTTTTTCTAAGTATGACTAGTCAAACAATATCAAAAAGTAGGTGGAGTTAAAATGTTTTTTAAAGTTTATAATAAAAGATCTTTTTTAACATATATTTTTTATTCATTGTTAACAATTCTTATAGTTAATTGGGTATCTCAAGATTTCTTTTTTAGATTTGATTTAACTGAAAATAAAATGTTTTCATTATCAGATTCTAGTAAATCTGTTGTAAAAAAAATTGACGGCTTGTTAACAATGAAGGTGTATTTTTCTGATAATCTTCCAGGAGAATATGGAAGTAATAAACGTTACTTGCAAGATATGATTGAAGAGTATGCTTCTTATTCAAAAAATATTAGATACGAATTTTATCAACCTGAAACAGATGAAGAACTTGAAACAGAAGCACAATCATATGGTATATCGCCTGTCCAATTACAGGTTATAGAAAATGATAATTTAGCAATTCGAAAAGTATATATGGGTTTAGTTTGTATTTATACAACCAATGAAGAGGAAAAAAGAGAAACAATACCAGTTATACAAAATGCTGGTTTAGAATATAATATTACTACTATGATTAAAAGAATGACAGACAGTAATAAGAGGTCTATTGGAATAGCTAATTTTTCTGAAATTGATATGAAACTTGAAAATGTAAAGGAACTTTTAAAACAAAATTATAATGTATTTGATATTGAATTAGATGATCCAATTCAAAATAATATTGATGCTTTAATAATATCTGGTATTAGAGATACATTAGGTGAAAATAAAATTAATTATTTAGAACAATATTTAAATTCAGGTGGAAACATATTCATTGCACAGAATAGAATTTCAACTGATTTGTCAACACAAACTGCTTTATCTTTAGAATCAAATATTTTTAGTTTTCTAGAAAAATATGGCTTAGGAATTAAAAATAATTTGATAATGGATAAGCTATGCGGTTCAATTCAAGTTCTCCAGAATCGGGGTATATTCCGAATGCAAAGTCAAATGGAATATCCTTTTTTCCCAATGATAAGAGAATTTTCAGGTGAAGAAGTTTTAGTTAGTGGTTTAGAACAGGTCAGACTAATGTTTCCAAGTGAGGTTTTCCATTTAGTTGACACATTAAACTTATTGCCAAATATTAAAAAAAATTATAAACCTTTATTGTTTACTTCTACAAATTCTGGTTCAATGGAACAATTTTTTAACTTAAGTCCTGTTCAAAATCCTGCTTTTGAAACATTAACTGAGTCTAGTAAAGTAGTTGGAGCAAAGTCTGAGATAGTAATTAATGATTCAATATCAAGTAAAATCATTCTTATAGGAGATTCTCAATTTATATCAGATGATGTTGGTGGAGGTATACAAGAAAATACTGATCTGTTACTAAATTCTGTTGATTATTTAATGGGAGATGAAG
Organism: Fidelibacterota bacterium; assembly: GCA_002704045.1. GTDB lineage: Bacteria > Fidelibacterota > Marinisomatia > SCGC-AAA003-L08. The sequence goes on along the minus strand of PAFF01000081.1, from coordinate 130 downwards.
AATTGGTATCCTTGAGATCAAGAAAAGTAACTACACGGCCATTACAAGAAATTTCAGATGGTTCAAGGATTACGTGGAAATGGGCAAATAGGCTTGTACCATTCATATTAGTAATAATTTTAGCTTTATT
>PAFF01000080.1 GCA_002704045.1 Fidelibacterota bacterium | reverse complement strand
AGAAAATGAATTTAATTCATTATCAACAAATAAATACGATTTTATTTTACAGCCATCTTGGGAAATTGAGAAATTAAGTAAGGACTCTGTAGATTTATTTATAAATAAAAATAGTTTAGGTGAAATGAGCGACGATGCTTGCAAAAATTTTGTGGAGCATATCTGTAAAGCTTCAAGGTATTTCTATCATATGAACCATGACAACTTTAGAAATGTTTATGTTGATGGTTCTCATGGTCTATTATCATCCGAATTCCCAATAACTTCAGATTTTTCTTTAATATATAGATATCCTGATCTCGGACACCTTTTACAAAGTGGAAGAATTGATTATTATATGGACATCTTCATACATTTATATAAAAAAAACTAGAACCTTTAAATACAACTAAGCAAAAAAACTTTCATGTGCGGAATTGCAGGAATCTTTGGTGAGTTTGATAACAAAGAGCATGAATTGAATAAAATGCTTAGCAACCTTGTTCATCGTGGACCAGATGATAAGGGTACCTTTGTCGATCATAATTGCGCTGTTGGTATGCGAAGATTGTCTATAAATGACTTAGTTGGTGGATCTCAACCATTATATAATAATTCAAAGTCTGTTATCGTTACTTATAATGGAGAAATTTATAATTCTAAAGAACTCAGAAATTTATTAATTTTGAAAGGATATAATCTTAATTCAAATTCTGACGGTGAAGTAATTCCTCACTTATACGATGAATTTGGTGAGAGAGTCTTCGATTATTTAGACGGGATGTTTGCTATCTCAATATGGGATCGAAATAAAAAAATCCTTTTTCTGGGCAGAGATACTGCAGGGGAAAAACCTCTCTATTATAGTAGAGGTAAAAATAACTTATTTATTTTTTCATCTGAAGTAAAAGCTTTTAAGAATACAAACTTGTGCTCCTTATCTTTTCGACATCAGTCTATGTGGGACTTTCCAACATTTTTATGGGTTCCGGAACCTTTTACAATATACAATGAGATTGAAGCTGTTCCGCCTGGAAACTATGCGAAAGTCTCAGGAAATCATTTTTCACTCAACCAAATCTTCCCTAATTATTTGAATGAAAATATTCGAGACGATCTTAAAAATGACTTATTAGGAGTCATAAGAAAGACCGTCGAGGATTCAGTTACTTCACGTCTCCTATCAGATGTTCCGCTTGGCTGTTTTTTGAGTGGTGGCCTTGATAGTACTATTGTATCAACAATAGCTTCAAAGCACCTACCTCACCTAAGTACATTCAATGTTTCATTTGAAAATGTGAAGGATCCATATCATGGAATGGCAGATGAATCGCAAGAAGCAGAAAATACGGCTAAGAGAATAGGATCTCATCATCATAAAATAAACGTAACGCAAGAATTATTTTATAATGATCTAAAAAAATTCTCTTATTATGGAGATCAACCTTATGCCGTCTCATCTGGTTTAGGAATATTTTCTGTTTCAAGAGCAGCAAAAGAAAACGGCATTAAAGTTTTGCTATCAGGAGATGGTGCAGATGAATGTTTTGGAGGATATTCTTGGTATAAATACTTACCAAAAATAGAAAACAATTCTGAATTACAGTCTGTTGGTATATGTTCTTTTCAAGATACTGGAAAGTCAAAAAAACAAATTTTGAGTCAAATAAATTCTCTTTCTTCTGAGGAAAAGATATATTCGTTACATTATTATGCACATGAAATAGAGAAAGCTGAAATATTTACTGAAGATTTTAGGGATGAAAGCATTCGATCATCATTTCGTCATTTTTCTCATTTAAATGGTAAAATAAATCCAAAAAATATTATAAGAGATGACCGTAACTTTTACTTTCCTAATGAAATGCTAACTAAAATAGACCGCATGACAATGGCAAATTCTATAGAGGGCCGGGCCCCATTTGCATCCGCAAAAGTACTAGATTTATCTGATAAAATATCTTTTGAAAATATGATCAAGAAAGGACAATTAAAATGGTGTTTAAGAGAAGCTTTCAAAGATATTATTCCTTCAGATGTTATAAATAGAAAAAAACATGGCTTCAATGTCCCAATAGATAGATGGTTGAAGAATGAATGGAGTGATTTAGTCTCCCATACTTTTAGTAGCGATTCATACTTGACTAAAAATAATATCATAAAAAGAAATTCTTTAGAATCTGTGAAAAAACTGATCAATAATAAGCAAAGATTAAATGGTCATACAATATTTTCCTTTATTATGCTAAATATGTGGTTGGAAAATTAATGAATATAATAGCTGAGATAGGACAAAACCATAACGGGGATATGGCACTTGCCAAAGAGCTTGTAATACTCGCAAAAAAAAATGGAGCCGATGTAGCTAAGTTTCAATTATTTGACGCTAAATCCCTTTTCTCCAAAAAAGATAATCCTTGGTATGAGTACAATTTAAAAACAGAACTTTCCTATGATCAAATTAAAATGCTAAAGGATTTTTGTGATAGCCAAAAAATTGAATTTATGGCTTCCGTATTTGATGAAGAAAGAATTGGCTGGCTTGAAGAACTTGAAGTTGAAAGATATAAGATTGCCTCACGATCAATTTTTGATACAGACTTAATAGATGCAGTTCTAAAGACAAATAAGCCAACAATTATATCCCTTGGGTTATGGGATAAAGATGATCTTCCAAAGTTTATTGGTAATATTGAAGGGTATTTATATTGTATTTCAAAATATCCTACGAAACTTGATGAGCTTAACTTATCAAAAGTAAGCTTTGAGAAGTATATTGGCTTTAGTGACCATACAGTTGGAATAAATGCTTCGTGTTGTGCAATTGCTAGAGGAGCAAAGATCATTGAGAAACACTTTACTATTGATAAGGGCATGTATGGCCCTGATCATGGCTCGAGTATAACCCCAGTAGAGTTGGCGCAACTGAGAAAATTTTCTGATGATATAAGCCTATGTCTCTAAGTCCAAAATATTCTGTATATGTTGTATCTCATAACTATGGACACTTTGTGGAAAAAGCAATCAAAAGTGTCCTAAGTCAAACTGTTGATAATTGGGAGTTATTATTAATAAATGACAATTCATCTGATAATACTAAGGAGGTATTTAACAAGTATTCAGATGATAAAAGAATAAGAATTTTTGATACAAATGGCATTGGATTAAACGCTGTATGTAATCATGCATTAAATAATGCAATGGGAGAATATTTAATAAGACTAGATGGCGATGATTATTTTGATGAAAATATTTTATTGATTCTTGGAAATTATATGGAAAAAGATTCATCATTAGGAATAGTATATTCTGATTTTTTCTTAGTAGATGAAGATGGAAAGAAATTTTCATACGAATTTACAAGAAAAATTAAAAAAAATGAAAATGTATTAGAACCTCCGAATGGAGCATGCTGTTTAATTGATAGACAAAAATTAATTAGAATAGGGGGTTATAGTGAAGATTTAAAAGCACAAGATGGATTAGATCTATGGCTAAAGATGAAAGATAATTATAGGACAAAAAATGTGAATTTGCCTCTTTATTATTATAGAAGACATGGCAAAAATTTAACTGAGACCCCATATAAAATTATCAATGCAAGGCAAGAAATTAAAGATAGAAAAGCAAAACCATTATTAAAAAGTGTAGCACCAATAATAGCAGTCATTCCATGTAGAAAAAATTTTGATTTCGTTAAGAGTCTTTGGTCCCAAGAGATTCATGGTCAAACTTTACTAGAGCGTGATGTGCGTACATGTATAAAATCTGATTATTTTAGTAAAATAATAATCACCTCAGATGAAAATATACCAGAAATTTATCCAAACATTCTTAATATTGATCCTCGAGTTTCATTCGAACTAAGAGAAAAAAACTTAACGTCAAAGTCCACAAAAATTGAGAAAACACTCAATCAGATTGCCTCAAAATATGATCCTAAATATGAGGGAATTATGCTTATAAGATACATACAAACTCCATTTATCAATCATAAAACCTTAGAGGAAGCAATTAATAGTCTAGTCATCAGCAACAATGATTCTACTATGGCAGTAGAAAAAATAAGACATGAGATTTTTCAAAATAAAAATGAAGAATTAATACAACTAAATTCAAGCCTTCTTGGAGAAATTAATGTTTCTGATTTTTACAGAGATTCAGCAACTTGTGTTGCTTTCAGAAGTAAGAATTTATTATCTGGTTATTTTAGAGGAAAGCAAATTCTTGGCTTTCCAGTATCGGCAGCAGAGAGCTTCTTCATAAATTCATTTCAGGACCTCGATATTGCAAGATATTCAGGATTATTGAATAAAGAAATAGAAATCTAGGCATATTCATTTTCTCTATGTATACAAACTATGATAAATTTGGAGTAATCATTTCATGCAGGTATAATTCCAAGAGGCTTCCTGGAAAGGCACTTTTAAAGTTTGGCAAATATTCAGCAATAAGTTTATTAATAAAACGTATTAAAAAAAGTAATTATATCAAAAATATTGTATTAGCTACTTCATTACAAAAAGAAGATAATCACATAGAGCTTGAGGCAAAAAAAAATAATATTTATATTTTTAGGGGAAGCCTCAATAATGTCTTGAATAGGTATGTTAAAGCTGCGCAATTTTATGGCATTGAGTATATTATAAGAGTAACAGGAGACTGCCCGTTTATAGATGGTGAACTCATTGACAAGTGCATTGATCAATGCAAATCGCCAGAATCAATTATTTATTCTACAAAAGGTAATTTCCCAGTTGGACTGGATATTGAAATTATACCTACTAAATTTCTAGAAGAATTAAATAATAATGCAGAGATTTCAGATTTTAATAGAGAGCATATAATTAGCTATTTTTATAATTCTAAAGCTAGTAAAGGCATTCAATACTTTGACTATGTATTTAGCAAAAATACAATTGAAACATTTACTCTAGATGAGGAAGTTGACTATAAAAAATTAAATATATACTTTAATAAATTAAGAGACCCACTATTTTCAATAGAAAATTTGTTAAATTTAGTTTCAAGCGAATAAATTTATGAGTTTTAGATTAAAATATTTAAATAAATCAGGTGATGTGTTTATTTATGGTCGTGATAATGAAGATATTTTCAAAAAGTATTTCAAGAATGTTGAAAATATTAATTTTAATCCTTCATCAAAAATAATTTTTTTTAACGTAAAAATATTGTTTCTTACAATGAGTGCTTACCTCAGTGTAAAAAGTATTAAGACAGCTTATCTAATAGCACTAATTAAATATTTTAATCCTAAATATGTTCTGACTCAAATTGATAACGATCGTAATTTTTGGCAGGTAGCTAGATTTTTGCAAAATAAAATCAGATTTATAGCATTTCAAAATGGTGCCAGGTANGATTTNNATAAAAATCCACANAAAAANGATATATTCATNCCTGAATATGTTTGTTTCGGNGATCATACANTCCAACTGATTAAATCTTTAAATGGNAAGGTTANGAAGTTTTACCCATATGGATCAATTAANGANNTACTATTTAGAGGTGAGTCTGAAATATACAAAAAATTTAAAAAAAAAACACTAAAAAAAGAATTTGATATATGCGTAATAGCAGATAATTTTGATGGGTTAAATAAAAATTATCCAAATATAGAGCAAATGGTGGCAACTGTTGCTGAATATGCTCTAAGGTATTCAAAAAAAAATAATTTAAAAATTGTATTTGCTTTTAAACGGCCTGAAGATTTTAGTAACGCTAGAATTACTGAGAAGGAATTTTATGAGCAATTTTTTAAATTTAACTACCAAAATATATATTATTCTTTTCGCAATAGCAGCTGGACAAGCTATGAAACGATTTGTAAATCTACTCTTACAATAGGATTATCAAGCACATTGTTAATTGAGTCTGCCTCCAGAGGTAATAAAGTATTAATATGTGATTTCTATGATGAGTTATACTCATTAGGTGCAAAAGAACCATTGTCATATTCAACTCTCAATCCCAAATTTCACACATTTTCAGAGAGAGTCACAGATATTTTAGATAGTAAAGATGTTGATTTTTTCAATGAAAGAAGGGATGAAATAAAAAGATTAATGAATATCTCTGAAGATATGACTATTGATAAATTAATTTCTAGTATAATTAATCAATAATAAAATGAAAAAAAAAAGTCTAATTCTTACTAACATTAAAAATCTAAAAACTAATGAAGATATTGAATATTTTTCTTTGGGTAAATGGGTAGAAGATAAAAATTTAGAACGCTGTAAACATCCAATAATGAAAGAGGTCAATAGTACTGATCTAAAAAAAATTGAAAAAAAAACGACAATTTTTTATGAGTATTTTTTGGAAAAATTGAGTGTCAGCCTAAATAAAATACATCATATTAATAAATCTAAAAAAGAATGGGAGTTAGTCATCGGAAATTGGTTAAGACTCTTCATTGAAATTATTCTTGCAAGAATACATCTACTTAGTAGACTGAATTTAAATAATTATAATGAAGTGCACATTACAGAATATGAGCATTTAAAACCATATAATTTTATATCATTTAACAGAGCAGAATTTTCAAGACTAGTAGAGAACTCAATAGGGTGGAATCAATATATATTTAGTAAAATAGTAAGATATTATAAAAATAAAAACTCATCTAAGTTCATTACTACTCATCATAAAAGACAAATTGAAAAAAAATCCAGATACAAAAAAATTAGTTATTTAAGTGATAATTTACGCAAATATTTATTTAAATTAAGCAGTTATTTTGCAAGTTGCTTTGCAATAGAGCGAAGAGTCATATTTTCATTTTCTTGGTTAAGTATAATAAATATAATACGATTATCTATAAAGATCGGTAAGGTGCCCATTATATATTTTCAAGAGGAAAATAGAGTATCAATAAAAAGAGTTAATAGAAAATTAAGAAAAAAATTATTTGAAGACAATTTTAACGATATAAATACAATTAAAGATCAAAAAATTTTACTTACGTATTTAGTTACTGAACAATTGCCTATGTGCTATTTAGAAAATTGGAATTTTCTAAAAGATGAGTTAAAGGTAAAAAAAATACCATTAGCCAAGCTCATTTTAGCTGGCAATGGATCAGATAATGACGATGTGTTTAGACTATTCATTTCTAATAATTACAAAAATCTTAAATATATAATTTTTCAACATGGTGGGGTCTATGGGCTTTCTCCAACAGGTTATAAAGGGGAGTTTTATGAACATAGAGTAGCTGATAAATGGATAAGTTGGGGGTGGGAAAAAAACAATTTTAAAAACGTTATTCCAGGATTTAATCTAAAAAATCTTAATCGAAAAAAAATTTTTGATAAAAAGGCAAAAGACATATTATTGCCACTTCCGTATTTTTCAAATTCACCTACTCGAATAGCAAGCAGTGAAATCAATCAAACTTTAGACTCTATTTTTGAAATAATTAATAATTTAAAAGAAGGAATAGGGCAACATGTCAAACTTAGAGCTTTTCCTGACCAAAGAAATAAAATGCTTATTAATAGCATGGTAAATAAAAATTATGTATCCCAGGAAGCGAATTTTTATGACAGCTTAAAGGTTTCTAGACTGCATCTTTCAATTGTCAATGCCACAACTTATCTTGAGTCATTGAATCTTAATTTTCCAACAATTATCTTATTTGAAAAAAAACATCTTTATATAAGAAAGAGTGTTTATAGAGACTTCTTGAAGTTAAAAGAAGTAGGCATTTTCTATGAAAATAGTGATGATCTAATAGCATTTATAAATAATAATTATTTTTCAATCGAGAAATGGTGGAATAGTAAGAAATTACAGAAAGTAAAAA
>PAFF01000079.1 GCA_002704045.1 Fidelibacterota bacterium | reverse complement strand
AGCTTCTGCTGGCTGTTCACTAACATTTTGATATTCATAAATAAATGTAATGTTTTTACCTGAAATTGGTGCACCATATGAGTCTCTAAGCGTTGCCGTGACAGTTGTATTTGAATATTGTTGAGTATCTGCTTCATTATCAGCATATATTTGAGTTTCTGATACAGATAAATCCAAGGTAAACAAACCTACGCAGTTACCGTTACAAACACCACATTCATCAAGCACACCATCACCACCACATACACCACACTCATCAGTATATAAACAACTATTATTATTAATATTAGCATCAGCATTAAAGTTACAAGCAGTAGCATCTGTGCAACCATATACATCTTCAGGTTCAGTAGTGCAACTAAATAGTAGTATTTTTGTTATAAGTAATAGTTTTTTCATATTATAATTATATTGATAAAAATAAAGACATTATTATCCCTAATATGCTGAAAGCAACATATGCTTCCCAATATTTTTTTTGTTGATCAACTATAGCATCATTAGGTTTAGTAGTTCTTTCTGCTGTTTGATATGCAGAACAATCTTTAGACATTTGTGAAAAATATTTATATTCTCTTTCTGACATTTCGTCAAGTTGTTTTTCTTTAAGCATAATAAACTTTTCATCCTTACAGGGGTTATTTTCATCTATGGATTCCGATCTAATTATTGTTCTACTTTGCCCAAACATCAAACCTAACATCATTATAAATAATACCTTCTTCATAAAGTCCTCCAATCTCTTAATGATAGTTTAATTTAAGAAGATATCACTATATAATAAAAAAGGAGATTCGTAGATAGGATGCTATAGTCGTGATAGTAGAAAAATACTTCCCATTTCTTCCCATTGTGTGGATAGCGTCCCTCTTATAACGATATTAATATTCTACCTAAATAAAATCTATATATGCAGTATATGGAGCAAAAAGCGTTCTCTACAGAATGTTCCCTTCAAAGCACTATTTAATGATTTAAAATGATTGATCAATATAACTCATGGGATAAAAAAAACCCCCTCGATTATGAGCGGGGATGAACGATGTACCGAGGAAAGGAATCGAACCTTCACGCCCAAAGAGCACCAGATCCTAAATCTGGCGTGTTTAAGTCAATTCCTCCTTTATAAATGCCTCATTTTTTGTTAGCGTGTCCTTCATTTTGTGTCCTACACCTAGATTTGTTGTGATTCAATTAAGGGGTAAGGGGCGTATAGCTTTTTTACATCTTGGGGGGATGGTTCAACCGAGGAATTATCATCTATAACTCCTATGATTCTGGTTCTCTTTTTAGTATTCGTTATCTTTGGATTAAGACCTGCAAACCTACCAAGTTTACATATATGCTTATATTGTAGAAAATCTCTGAATAATAGATAGCTTAATTTTAGCAGAATGATTGAGGTAGATAATTCAAAAAAACTTTATTTTATTAAAACTAATTTATGAGTTTCTTTATAATTGTTTGATACCATTTGTACAAAATAAATTCCTGATGAATAATTATTTGCATTCCAATGTATTTGATACTTACCTCCATTCAAAATACCATCTTGCAATTTTTCTATCAATCTACCTTTTATATTATAAATATTAATACTAACATAAGCTAATTCTGGTAAGGTGAAATCAATTTTAGTAACTGGATTAAATGGATTTGGATAAGGTTTACCCAAATTGAAATTTTTTGGGATACTAGAATGAAATTTATCAATTGATAGACTGTTATTAAATTGACTCATATCTAAAATCCAATTATCACCATTGTGAAGTCTATATTTTGGTTTAATTATAACATTATCATTATTATTCCAAGGATATGTATTTAAACTATCATAATTCCAATCTATATATAAATTAAATGTATTATAATGATTTCCATAAGGATTTTCAATCGTATTTAAAGTATCAACTAAGACAATTTTTTCATTATGATCCCACTGACAATTTTTATATCCAAATACATCTGGATCACTACCTGATCCACAGTTACAAGAACCTTTGTCAAAAGCAACAATACCAACTTTTTTATTTGTATTTAAATTTGTTATTTCAAAAGGAACATAAAATATTTCATCATCTTCACATCCTGAACCAGGAATTACATTATCAACTTCAAATATAGATTCAGAACTAAAATCAATTTGATAATCAGAATAAAATTGACTATTGAACGAATTAATATTGAACCACTCTAAATGAAAATTAATTAAATGCTCATTATCTGTATTTGACCAAATTATATCATTTATAATATTTTGTGATTGTATTAAATTGAAATTTGTATTTAATTCATCAGAAATTTTAAAGTACATTCCTGAAAAATAGATCCAATTATTATCGATATTTTGATTTTGTATTAAATAAATAGGTAACTCATATAAGGCTACATTATTTAAAGAATCTACTTCTATTTGATCAGAACCAGGCAATTTATCATAATAGTATATTTCATCAAAATTACACTCGAAATATTGAGTTTCAATAGGTAAATTGTTATAATCTACCTCCCATATATAAATACGAGGGTTTATAGTATTATTAATTGGTAATGAATAATTATAATCATTGTTATTTTGATCTGCTAATATTTCTATTTTATAGCGTTTTTGCTCATTCATATTTTCAATAATTTCTTGTTCATCATCAGGTATAAAGTAAATTTCAGGTGTTCCAATATTTAATAATGAAGGAATGAATAAATTTTCGGTTGGTGGATTATAAATTTCAAGTGTGTCAGGAGACAAACACATAATATTCGATCGTACAGATTCCATAGATGATATACCAACATCATATAATGTTTCCCAATCTCCAAATTCAATATTATTTAATTCAGAATTTATATAACCTTTATCATAAGAAGTTAAATAATAACAATATTCATTAATTGGCTCAACATCATAATCAATGAAATTATTAGTTATTCCAGTATTATTTCCTAAATTGATCCATGAATTTACTGGATCATATCCACTAATATCCCTTCCAAATTTAATATAATCTTCTTCATAAGTTAAATCAAATTGTTGATATGGCTCCCAACCCATTTGCATTCCTTCAGAATCATAAATAGGATTTCCCCAAGTATTTCCATTGTCAATACTCCTATATATTTTGTAACCTTCAAAATCATTGATATTAGCTAAAAAATCAATTGATTCTTCTGCATTATTATCCCAATTTAGTGTAATACTCCCTACTCCTGATGTTAATGACAATTGAGGTTTTTTTGGTGAACTAAATAATTTAAAATGTGAATCATAAAGATTTTGCGTGTTTTTAACATTTTCGATTAAATCTTCAAAGTTTTCTGCAAAAACAATTGCATATGAAAAAGATACCTCCTCTCCTACTTCAATAGAAAAAGGACCAGAACCTACCATAACTGTACAATCTAATCCCTCAGCTCCTTGATTCCAAAAATCCGATTGCATTATTCCTTCAATTGAATCAAAATGAGGATTTATATCTGATATATTTTCATTTTGTGGTTGAGAAGTATGAAAAAACCACAACTTTTCATTATCGCTAATATTAACTGTATCACCCGCTAGAATTTTGTATTGTATTTCTTCTCTATTCTCAGAAGATGGTCTTGATGCTGTCCCATCACAACAATTTGAATTAGACTCTCTCATCCTTACACCTGGCCTGTTATACCAATCAAACCAATGCCAACTTGTCATGCCTAACTTTTCACCAGGTTGGACATCAGGTGAGCCATCCAAATCTAAATCTAATGATTCTTCATGAACAGGAAGTCTAGGCGTATCTAATATTACTAAGGCAGTGTATGCTGTATTATTAATCGAATTACTAATACCATCATAATCATATATATATGCAAAACTCAACAAATTTTCACCATTTTCTGGGATATCTCTGTAATAACCCATCATATCATCTGCATTAGTATGATTACTCATCGAACCATTTATATCTGCCCATAATGCATCAACATCAAAATATAATCCTAAAAACATTCTTTCGTAATTAAATCCATCTCCTCCATTTAGCTTTGAACCATCAGGCATAATCATGCTTTCAACAAATATTCCATCTTCATTAAAATAATCACCGCTTTCATTAATTATTTTTGATGAAAAAAAGATAGAATTATTAAATGGATATAAAGGATATGAATGAACTTGAGTTTGAATAGTTAAACCCAATGGGTAACCAGTATTTTGATATTCATCTACATGATTAACATAATTACCTTGATGTGCCCATCTATCGTCAATTTCCATATATATATCGTTAAAAGATTTAAAATTACCTGGAGATTCAATCCAACAATCATTATCTGTGGGACTTCCATTACATCCAATTAAAGATGAATCAAATTCATCAGCCCACATCCCAGGCCAAAAATGTTCATATTCACTAAGTTCATCATTATAAGCTAAAGGCCAAGTTTCTTCAAAACTACTATGGGCTAAAATTGGATAACTATCTGATGAATTCACAAAATTTGTATAGCCAAAGATATCTCCATATGTTATTATACTATTAGAATTGTGAGAGCTCCCTAATGCATTTGATTTAGGCTGCCAATCACTGTTTGAACTTTCTGGAAAACGAGTAAACCAAGATTCATTTGTATTTGCTCCATAATATTTATAATTATCGTCTTCATTCCATGGAATAGCATCTGGTCCTGTATCATAATAATCATGTAAAACACTTTCATCTCTTCCAATAAACATTGGCCTCTTTGCCCAAGGATAAACCAATCCCATTTTAGAATAATGATAATTAGGATTTTCAAGTTCACTTTCTGTAGTTATATATAAAACTAAACTACCTTCAATATCAATTTCAAGTGACCACTGATATGCATTATTAAAATCTATATGACTTCCATATCTTTCTCCCAAATCACCCTTATCATTTTCAACATTAAATACAAAATCAACAAAAACTGAATCACCAAGTCGTATCCAATTTTGTCCTGCTTCAATTGATTTCCAAATAGTAAATAAACCAGTTTCATGTAATTCCCAATCATAATTATGAGAATATTTATAACCTGGTATTGAAGACATAATGGATAAAGATGGAATATAAGAATTACCATTCCAAAGACCACCAGGATGATGATCATAACCATTAATCATATTCCCATAATTAGATATCGCAGTCTGTGCATTACCAATTATAGATAAACCTTTAGCTCTATCTAATAACGGACTTTCAGGCAAATTATTTATCGTATGATTTGTAAATTCATTTTTTTGTTTTAAAACCTCCAATGGTAAAGCATTTAAAAATGAAACTAAAATTATAATTTTATAAAAAATCATTTATGTATTTTTCCTATTTATGATATATATATATTAAAATAAACCATAGAATATTTCAACAAGTATGAACATACCTAATCCCAAAAGAATCAAATATGTTTTACTTTTACCTTTAAGGATGTAAGTTTACCATTCTCATCATCTGGTATGAATGAAACGGATGCAATAAGCTATGAAGATCAAAAAAAACGCAGATGGCTTGATCGCAGGAAAGAACTTTATAGATGGAATAAACGAGCGACGGCAGTTAATATTGAGCCTATGAAAGCTAAAAGACCTTCTAAAATTGAAAGAAAACGCTGGGAAGATTCAATAATAGATGCAGAAAATAGAATGAGAAATTAATTTTCTCTTACCCATATATAGTAATCACAATCTGTTTCAAAATTATAATTTTCATTAGTGTATTGGTTATATTGGTATAAATGCAGTTCATCTTCTTCTATTCTAAATATATAGTGGTAAGTAGAACTAAAATTAATAGCTAATTTATTTGTATCAAAAATATTCCAAGTGTAATTATTAGAAGAAATTAAATCATAATCATTATGAAAAGATCCATCAGAATTGAAAACATATCTTTGGTTCTGAACATAACCAAAAGAACACGCATCATCGTATCTGGCTTCTCTTTTCCAAATACCTACAATTGAATGAGAATTGTCATTATAAGCATATTCACAACTATTATTATCAATAGTTGCTTCTGAATTATAATTTGTAGCTTGACTATCTAAGCAACCATGAATATTTTCATTTTGAATGATTGTATCGCCTTCTTGGCACGACATCATAAATAAGCAAATAATAAATATTAATTTCATATTTTCCCCTTAAAATGTATATGCAAAACAGAAATGCATTCTCGCATAATTAGATTCAAAACTATAACTAGAACCATTGATTAAATCTCGTCTCATAGTACCTTCATTGTGAATATATAAACCCTCGAGGTTAATTTTAGGTGTCAAAATTATGCCAATTCCAATTCCATAAAATAATCCTCCATCTAGTTCGGTACTACAATCATCTCCACAATATTTAAAAGCACTATCTGCCATATAAAAATTATAGCCTAATCTTCCTGTTCCATAAAGTCTTTCATCAATTTTGTATCGTCCAAATCCATATAAAGAATTGAAACCAAAACCACCACCACCTGTAAAAGTTTCAGAAGTTCTTAGAAGCATAAATTCTCCACCTGCACCGTAAGTGTATTTTTTATCAGTTTTTAATACTGATTCATAACCCAACGAAATACCATTTGCTGAATGTGTTTCTTCTAATCCATATCCAGATAGTTCTAACTCTGCATTAATATCATGACCAATGCGTAATTGAGAAAACGAAAAATTAAATAATAAAAAAATTAAAATGCTTAAAAATTTCATAGTGATACTCCACTTTTATTATATATCTAAATTTAAATAAATAAAACTTATTTAAATACTATAAGATTAATAACAATTAATACAATGCAGGAAAGATATAATATTATTTTTGAATAAATTATTCATTAATAGAACTCATCTTTAGTAAATTACATCGTCGTCATTTAATTCAACTTGCAGCGACAATAAATAAATGCTAAACCGAAGTGGAAGATAAGCACCATTTTGGTGCTTTTTTAGTTTAATGTGGAGATTTGAGAGGCTTGCAACCACAATAAAGATGTGCTAAACACCTTGCCTCCAATTTCCTTAAGAAAAGGAGATAAAATGAAGTATAGAACTCTTAAAAATTACAAAAAGAAGGATATACAGAAAGTATGTAGTAAACATAATCCTAATGAATTACCATCTCAGTTTGATGCTGAGACTTTGTTTAAAACTTGGGATAGATTGATTCTATTAAAAAATGGAGATTGGATATTTCAATCAGATGAGATAAATGAAGAAATAAAAGAAGATCCCAAAAATGAAATTGATGCTTTAGCATTTAAATTGGGCATTCCATTTTGTAGATCAGATGATAGAATATATAATGAATCAGCTACAATATCATTTAGTAATAGGAGGATAAATGAAAAAAGATAAATATATACTTTTTGGTATAAATGAAACCATTGAGTTTTTGTATAGCTACACAGCAGATTTAGAAAAAAAAGTTAACACTTTAACCAATGAAATAAATCATATAAAATATCTTATTTCAGAAGATAGAATGGAGAATTAAATGGCAAAAGTTATTTACAAAGGTTTAATAACAGATCCAAAAGATCCAGTTTATACCGAAGCAAATTGGACAGTATCATTCAAACCAAAACAAAATAAAATAAGAAAGAAAAAAAACTAAATTAAAAGAAGCCCTTATAAAATTATGAGGGCTTCATTCAATTAAAATCTATTAATTCAACTTCAAATAATAAAGTTGCATTTGGAGGAATTACACCTCCTGCACCTCTTTCACCATACCCTAAATTTGGAGGAATAATTAAAGTTGATTTTCCACCTTTATTAATCTGTGCAACACCTTCATCCCATCCTTTGATTACTTGACCTTGACCTAAAACAAATTCAAATTCTTTTCCTCTATCATGTGAACTGTCAAATTTTTCACCTGTTTCTAAATATCCAGAATAATGTACTTTAACTTTATTTCCAGATTTTGGCTTTTGCCCTTGTCCTTTAATATGCTCTACAATTCTCAAACCTGATTCAAAAACAATTTCTTTACCTGGAAGGTCAAAATCGTTATCTTTTAATTGTTTTTTTATTTCAATTAATTCTACCTCAAAAATCAAAGTTGAATTTGGGGGAATTTTTCCTGTTTTTGTATCACCATAGCCCAAATGAGGTGGAACTATAATTTCTCTTGTTTCGCCAACTCTCATAGATGCTAAGCCTTCATCCCATCCTTTTATAACTCTTCCCAGCCCTAGAGGAAATTCAAAAGGCCTCCTCCTATCTATTGAACTATCAAATTTTGTACCATCTTCTAGTTTGCCTGTGTAATGCACAACAAGCTTGTCACCAGTGTTAGGTGTCTCACCAGTTGTTCTTACTAAATCTTTATATTTAAGTCCACTTTTAGTTTCTATGTATTCAGTTTGGATAGAACTATCAAAGCTTGATATTAAATTGCCATTCAAATCATATTTCGATTCCTTTTTTAAAACATCATATTCCCATTCTTGATAATTACTAAGATTTCCATTTTCATGAAATATTTGGAAAATTCCATGAAACATTCCATTTAAAAAATTTGAAGTTCCACTTAATTGACCATTTTCAAAAAACCCTTCAGTTTTACCATGATTTTTCCCATTTTTATATGTACCCTTAGCCCATAGATTCCCATTCTCGTGATAATGAAAATATTCACCGTGTAATTCATCATTTTTATATGGATCTTTATAAATTAAATTTCCTTTTTCATTATACCATTCTCCATAACCATTCCTTTTACCATCTTTATAAATTGTTATTTCTTTTATACCATCTTCCTCATAAGTCTCTACTACACCTTCAAGTTTATTATTTATAGCATTACCTTTAAATTTAAGTTTCCCATTTTTAAAATATTCTAAAATTTCGCCATTTAATGAATCATCAATATAAAATTCTAAATTTGCAGTTTGTCCATTTTCAAAAAAAGTTTGATAAAGTCCATTTAATTTTCCGTTTTTATAATTTATAATTGATTCTAAATCTCTATTTTCATAATAGGTCTTTAAAATCTTTTCTCCTTTTACTGGATATTCAAATGAGGTAGTATCACCATTTTTATCAAATGTTACTCTTTCTATTATTTTTTCATTGCTTCCTTCTCCCTGAAATTTAACAAGAAGTTTCATTTGACCATTATCATGTCTTTCCAATATTTCCTCGCGGGTTTTGTCGCCACATGATATAAAAAAAACTATAATTAATACTTTTAATGTCATTTTCATATGAATATCCATTTTTTTGAGTTTGAATTTAAAAAGATATGTTTATATAAAAAAATAAACAGTGAAACAAGGTTCATTTAGTAAATATAATTATTGATTGAAGTATTCCATCACTGTATTGAATCCTTTTGAATAATATTCATTATATATAGATTTAATATTTTCTTGATTTTTTTTGTCATTTAAATCATATTCATTCAATTCTATTGGTATCTCAAAAATTTTGGCCTTGATTTGTTCTGAATAATATGCAGGACTTTGCGAAACATTTATAGCAATTATTTTATCTGGATTAAAATGATTATATGCATCTTCAATTGGGGTAACTGATAATCTATCTGCAGCAGGGTCAAATTCGTTTGAAATTTCTTTAAATATAAAAGGATTATTGCAACTTTTAGAAATTGCACTAGCTAAACTGCCATTATTTTTAATAACAATTCCTTTATTAATATCCATATAAGAGGTAGCAAATAAAATTTTTGTATCATCAATATCCGAATAATTAAAATATTCATCTATGACTTGATGAAACCTATCAAAATCAATTTTCTTAACATTTGCATATGAAAGACCACCAAAAAATAAGTTTTCCCATCCTAAAACTCCTCCTGTTAAAATCATTGAAAATAATGTATTGAATATTGTATTATTAACTTTCTCTTTTTTAGTTTTATTAAAGTAGGTATTTATAATTTTTTTTGAATCAGTTTCAAAGTTCACATTAGGATTAAAAGCGTACATGCCACCAACTAATGAACCTGCACTATTACCATATATGTATTTAATATCTATATTTAACTCTTTAAGAGCATCAATCGCACCAAAATGTGCTATACCTTTCTCGCTTCCTACTGACAAAACTAAACAAATTTTTTCATCTGCTTCAAATAATTGATTATTAACTTTATAAGATGAGCATGAGTTTAAAAATATAATTAATATTATAACTAAAACCTTTTTCATAGCATATAATATAATAATAATGGGAGATTGGTAGATAGGATGTTATCGTCGGGATGGTAGGAAAACACTTCCCATTTCTTCCTATTGTGTGGATAGCGTCCCTCTTATAAGGATATTAATATTCTACCAGATAAAGACCATATATACAGTATATAGAGCAAATAATAGGTGCCTTCAGATAGGTGCCTTCAAAGCACTATTTAATGATTTAAAATGATTGATCAATATAACTCAAGGGATAAAAAAAACCCCCTCGATTAAGAGGGGGGATGAACGATGTACCGAGGAAAGGAATCGAACCTTCACGCCCAAAGAGCACCAGATCCTAAATCTGGCGTGTCTACCAATTTCACCACCTCGGCAAAAATTAATAGCTTAAACTTACATAAATCAGGATTGTAAGGAGAAATTATTTTTTATATAAATTTAAAACTTAACTTTCAAACCTATATTAATTTGTATTAAATCTGTTTTGGAATTACTGTAATTAAATGAAGTTTGTACAGGTCCATCTTCAGGATTAGAAAATTCTATAGATCCTTCTTTCAAGTACTGAGCTTCATCTCCGTAAAGATATCTAAAACTAAAAAGAAATGATAATTCACCTGCAAATTCCTCATCAGAAATTTTATCTATTGAATCTAATAAATTTGAACTTGATGATTCGATCAATACAACTTCAAAACCTAATCCTAATCCATAACTAAATGCATTATCTGATGAATTTGTCGATTCAGCTATTTCACAATCGTCATGGTCTGTTTCTGGATCGTCTGTACAATTTTCATTAAATAATCTTGTATTAGTATTTAAATTTTTCATACCAATTAATCCTTCGAAATAAGGCTTTACTCTTGATTGAAAAGGTAGTACTTTAAAAAATAAATGCCCATAGCTTATCGCGTTTTTTGTTTCTTCAGTTATAGTTATTAAATCAGTAAAATAATTGAATGGAATTGATCTTCTATTATTACCATAAATACTATTTCCACCATTAATACCAATAGCAAAATTATCATTTACATAATACATTGCATTAATATCAAAACCATAGCCGTTTGCTATATTACCTTGATCATTTTTCAGCTCTTCTTTAAATTCTCCTCTTGGCAAATGTCCAATCAATGATAAATTGATGCCTAAACCATTAGAGTATAAAAAAGAGCATATATATAAAAAAAATAATTTTTTCATATTTTAATTCCTATTTTAATAAGAGTACTTTTTGAATCTCAACCTTGTTTTTGTAATGGATTTTTATAAAATAAATTCCTGATGCATAAAGGTTAGCATCCCATTTAATATTATGTAAGCCTGATTGTTGGATTCCATCATATATTATTTTCACTAAAATCCCATTGATATTATAAACTGAAACTTGTACTAAATCAGAACTTGGGATAGAATAACTTATATTTGTTATTGGATTAAATGGATTAGGATAGCTACCAAATATCTCAAAACTTTTTGGTAAATTTATATTTGCAGCTAGTCCTAATGTAGAAACTATTTGAGAACTTTCACTTTCATTATCATTTATATCTACTGCTGTTATAAATATTTCAGTTACCAGATCAGAATCATAATCCAAATTATAATTTGTTTGATTTGTACTACCATCATAATTCCACTCTTCTTCATCAACATATTTATAATAAATATTATAGTAATCTAAATCAATATCCTGGTTTTGATTCCAATTTAAATTTATATTGTTATCAATAATTAAAATGTTAATTCCAGTTGGAGAACTTGGAATTATATTATCAATAGAAAAACCTGAAAATTCATCTGACAAATATAATCCTTCATCCATAGATGCAATAACTCTGAATGTGGTATTACCATTACTAAGACTGTCTATGTAATTTATCAAAGTTTCAACCTCATAAGTATATTCAAGTTGCCCATAAGCAAATCCTGAAGCTACATTCACCCAAGTTTGAATACCTTCAATATTATCTAATCTTTCAATTGAATAACCCGCAGTTTCTCTTGGCAAAGATTCATCATCAAAATGAGCTTTAGAGAAAGTTAAATAAACATGATATCCTTGATCTTCAGGGATATCGATTATTGAAATAATTTCAGGATTCCACGTTGAACAAGATCCGTTATCTATCAGTATTAATGGGTCATAATTTGTAAAGTAGTATCCATTGTTTTCCAAACAATACCCTTCTTCATTTACTGAAGTTCCATCTTGACAAATGCTTTCATTAGGATTCCATACTTGATCAGCACAACATCCATATATATCAGGTGCCAAACCAGGAGTGTTATCCATACAACCTGCACACAAACATGAAGAGTCAGGATCTTCACAATTATAATTATCTCCATCACATAGACCACATTCGTCCACTACTGTATCTCCGTTTGGTATTCCTGCGCAATCTGAACAAGTTGAATTATCTCCCCCGCATAAACCACAATCATCAAATTCTGCATCACCAAAACAGATTCCATTACAATCAGGTAAAATATCCTCACCTAAATCCCAATTTGGGGTGCCTTCAATGCAGTCTCCTTCACAATCCACTTCATCACAATTTTCATAATTTTCACCACAATTCCAACCACTAGATGAATTTCCTATAATATTATAAAGATTATTTCCATCACATACATCACAATCATCTAATGTTGCATCACTAAATAGTACTCCATCACAACCGATTTCATTACCTATATAATTACTATTATTTTCTAAAGGTGTTCCATAATTTTCAAGTTCACCATCTGAATTATACATGTAAGGACTCATTACGCTCTCATCAGCTGAAAACCAATATTCTACATCATTATTATCATAATAAAAATTATTAAGTTCTAGAGCATGCCCCCTGTTAGAATTTCCAACAGGCCAAACATCATCATCACTATATATCACCTCATCTACAATATCATTTTCAGAGTCTCTTAAAATAATGTAGTCATCATAAGAGGATAATGAAAAACCAGGAATAACATACCTATTGTTAAGGTTGACTATATTTCCTAAAGAATCATAAAAATTACCTGAACCTGTAATCAAAATTAAACTTTGTGGTAAAAATTCAATATTATATTGACTAAGATTATGATCTCCTGAACTTGTTTCAATTGTCCAATTATTAAGATCTTTTGTTTCTTGAGTAACGTTAATAATCTCAACATAATCTGGAATATCTACATTAATTGTAGCTCTATAAAAAAACTCATTAATAGCCACTTGAACGTCATATGTACAACTTCCATCATCTAATGTTGCGTCTTCATCAGTATTATTAGCAAGAGGATCTATACAACCACTGCAAGTTTCATTATTATTATTAGAATCATAATCACATATCTCACATTCATCAAGATAAGCATCACCAAAGCAATCTCCTTGACAATCTGGAAATTCAATACCATAATCAGAATCACCTGGGCAATGATTATTGCAATCCATAACACCAGTAACCACAGGAATGTCTCCATCATTGTTATAGGTTGAACATTCAATAGATGTATTTCCATCACAACATATTCCACAATCATCTATTAGAGCTAAGCCATCACAATCACCATTACAATCTAATGTATCATTAGGAATTATACCAGTATCTCCTCCTGAACATATGTCACATTCATCATAAAATGCTGTACCACCGGCAACACCATTACAATCCTCTACATTTGCCCAAATATCATCAATATAAATATTATTTTCGCCTAATAAATATTCATTTTGAGTTATAGCAGGAAAAATACTATCATTTTCAGCTATGTACATTTGAATTGATAAAGTATCTCCTATATCACATGACCCATTATCAACTATATCCTGATATAATCTTAACCTTGACCAAGTACATAAGCCATCTTCTGATTGACACCAATTTTCATCAATTTCTATTTCTAATATTTCAAGATATTCTTCTGGATTTATATATCCCCACTTTTGAGTGCCAATGATATTTAATCCATTTTCTTCATTATTACAGAAAAAGCCTATCCAATCATCTTCAGTTAAACTATAACTTTCGTAAATAGCATTATTAATGTAATAAGTAAATACTGATAAGGTATCTTGAACACCATTTATTACAAAATTTGAAGGAGGACTAACTTGAATATTATTAATTTCTAAAGTTGCATCATTATTTGTATAAGGTTCTCCTGTTGGATCTAATACAACCAATTTTAAATTAACACTTTCTAAACTTATAAAATGATCCCACAAATATTTTATATTAACCTCAAAGCTATTATCATCTGAAATATCCTGATAAAGTATTTTTTTAACAGAAAAGTTGTCAATAAAAACTTCAACTGAATCATCTAAATTGATTTCTGATTGTTCATCATTAATAACAATTGTTACTTTTCCATTATAAGATATATATCCAGTTAATGGTGAATCAACGATGATTTTAGCATAACAAGTTAAACCATCTCCATCACATACACCACAATCATCTAATTCTGCATCTCCACCACATTCACCAAAACAATCCTGATCATCGTTGTTACCATCACATACACCACAATCATCAATCACCGCGTCACCACCACATTCTCCTAAACAGTCTTCCTCTAAACAACTTCCATCATCTATTGTTGCTTCAGGGTTATAATTACAGGCTTCAATATTTGTACATCCTGGCATATCTGTTGTTGCACAAGACTGATTTGAAAATCCTGATTCTTGGTCACCTACAAATTGAGTTACTTGATAACAGTGGTATTCATTATCTTCAAGGTTTTGATCAATGAACGTAGTCTCTTGAATTCCTTCAGCATAAAGCAATCCATCCCTGTAAACATTATATGAAATTTCAATCGATGCATTTAAAAACCCATCATAATCAAAATCTTCACCAAACATATAAGTTTGAAGACTCGTAAACCCAGGTATAGAGTCGTTTCCAATATATTCAAGATTAATAACCTGTCCCGATGAAATATCAAATACAACAAAAGAAGGTACTTGTCCATTACCACAATATTCTTCAGTATTAGGAGTAACACCACTTTGTCCCATCACTGGTATAGTAAATACACTATTGAAAAAAGGATATGTCCACGAAACTAAATTATCATTACAAATAGCTCCTATGACATCACAATCTAAATTTGGACAAGATGTTGGGGCAGTAACAGAACCTTCATGAATTAATTGATTATTTATGTATATATTTTCAAACATGTAATAAGAATTTTCTATACTCAATGTATAGCACCAACCAGTAATTGGATCACATGTATCTCTATCAATATTATTAGTTTGGTTCAATGAAGCTTGAGCAGGTGACCAATTTAATATTATTTGGTTTAGATCTCCTGTTGCCACTAGGTTCTGAGGTGTATCAGGGCAGGACGTTCCATTACCATTACAAACTCCACATTCATCATAATCACCAACACAATCATCTACATCATCACATATTTCATCACTATCTATATCATCGCAAGGGGGAGAATAAAATTCTACATCTAATGTTATACCACCTTCTCCTGAAAAAATGAACTCAAACAAACAGTCATCTGTTATAACACCTCCTAATTCAATCAGCGTGCCCTCTCCTGCTGGAATAACATTTCCAGAAAATGAAAATGCTAAAATAGTAGAACCACCTGAAGAAACTGTAAATCCATTTGATGCAGCATCTCCTCCACCAGCACTTTCAACACATCCATTATGACTAAATTGAAAACCTGCTATATCTACTGAACTTGTATAATTTAGATCACCGCCATCAAGAGTTAAATAAACATCTGGACCTGAACAACTTGAACCATCTCCACCACATTCTCCACAATCATCAATAACTGCATCTCCACCACATTCTCCAGCACAATCCTCTATATTACCATCACAATCACACGCTCCATCTGCTATACCATCACCATCACATACTCCACATTCATCAACAACCGCATCTCCACCGCATTGTCCTAAACAGTCTTCCTCTAAACAACTTCCATCATCTTCAGTAGCATCAGGATTATAATTACACGCATTTGGATCTGTACATCCTAAAACTGAACCTCCAACAAGTTCAAGTTCAGATACTGCAAGAATTAAATCACCAAAATCTCCACCACCTGCTGACCAAGTAGCAATAGCAATATATTCTGTTTGCTCTGCTACTTTCCATACCTTAATTAGTAATGGATTTCCATCAATCGCACCATTTAATATGGAACCACCAAAATCTGAAAAATCCTCTGACATTATTGCAGAAATTTCCATTTGCGAACCTACCCATATTCCAGAACCTACTAAAATCTCACCGTACGATGGTTCAATACATCCAGATGAAGGATCGCAAGATTCTAAAATTCCATTTGCATCAAAAACACCAATTTCATCACCCAAATCAAATAATGAAATGGATGATTGAAAAATTACTAATTGATAGTTTCCAGTTTCAACTAAATCAACATTATAATAACTATCAATACCAATTATAAATTCTACAATAAGTGAAGTACCACTTGTACCAGAAAATACAAAACTACTTAAGCAATCATCAACTATGTCTCCTGATAATTCAATTAATGTACCTTCACCTGATGGGATGACACTTCCAGAAAACGAAAAACCTAAAACAGTAGAACCACTTGCTGAAACCGTAAATCCATTTGCTATGGCATCTCCACCTGTTGCACTTACAACACATCCATTATGATTAAACTGAAAACCTGCTATATCTACAGAACTTACATAGTTTAAATTCCCACCATCTAAACTTAAGGTAACATCTGGATCTGCACAACTTGAGCCATTACCATTGCATATTTCACATTCATCATATTCACCTATACAATCATCTAATTCATCACAAACTAAATCACCATCTTCATCATTTAAACAGTTTCCATCACAATCATAGTATTCATCTGGACCATCACCATTACATACTCCACATTCATCTTCAACAGCATCTCCACCACATACACCAGAACAATCCTCTATATTATCGTTACAATCACAAGATCCATCCGCTATACCATCACCATTACATACTCCACATTCGTCATACTCACCAATACACTCATCTTCACTATCACAAATACTATCCGAGTCTTCATCAGTGCAACCTGAATAAACTATTGTATTGCAACCATCAACAAAAGCTTCAAGAGATGCGCCACCTTCACCTGAAATCACCAAATTTGTTAAACAAAGAGCTGAAGGATCATCAACCAAAAGATCAACTAAAACACCACTACCTGAAGGGATAACTGAACCCGAAAATGAAAAACCTAAAACAGTTGATGCGCTAGCAGTAACGGTAAATCCATTAGCAGCCGCATCACCGCCTGAGACTCCCAAAAGAGTAACACCTTCCTCTACTCCAAATTGAAAACCAGCGATATCTTCTATACTATCATAGAGAACGCTTACTGTAGATGGTTCACCAACTGTAATACAATCTCCAGCAGAAGTTTCAAGTGAAACACCACCTAAACCTGAAATTACTATATTATCAAAACAAGCATTTAATGATGTTGCTTCATAATTCAACGTTATAAGAACACCATCACCAGCAGGAATTGTACTACTGCTAAAACTAAATCCTAATACTGTTGATGAACTAGATGAAACTGTAAAGCCATTAGCATTTGCACTACCACCCGATGAACCTATTAAATTTACACCAGATATATCAAATTGGAAGCCTGCTACATCAACACTACTTGACATTATAATATCCATACTACCATCACCAAAGTCACCAAAGTTTAATTCTACAATACAACTTGAACCATCTCCACCACATTCACCGCATATATCTACAACATTACCATCACAATCACATTCTGCTTCAGCTATTCCATCTCCATTGCATATACCGCATTCATCATAGTTACCCACACAATCATCTATGTCGTCACATATATCATCACTATCAATATCATCACAAGGTGGTGGGGTATTATTCCCAAATTCTACAATAAGTGATGTCCCGCCAGAACCAGAAAAAACAAAATTACTCAAGCAAGTATCAGTTATTGTTCCTACTAATTCAATAAGCGTACCTTCACCAGATGGAATAACAGCTCCAGAGAATGAAAACGCTAAAACTGTGGAACTACTTGCTGAAACCGTAAATCCATTTGATGCAGCATCTCCACCTGATGCATTCTCAACACATCCATTATGGTCAAATTGAAACCCAGCTATTTCAACTGAGCTAGTATAATTTAGACTACCATCATCCAAATTTAATATTACATCTTGTGAAAATACATTCGATATGAATGTCAAAATGAATATCATTTTAATAATTTTACTTTTATAACTGAGCATTTTTTATCCTATGTGAATAGTATTAATAAATATAAAAAAAAAAATACTATTTTTATTAGTATTTTTAACAACTTCTTTAATGATTACAAATAAATTTATCATTTTAAATATCTATTATTAATCTATATAAATTTGTGTCCTATATCAAATATTAATTAAAACGATATTTTTTTACAAAATATCACTTACAATTAACAAAATATCTTCAATATTAATATTATTATCATTATTTAAGTCTGATACACTTGATTGTGCATAACCAAATTGCAAATTCCATGTAATATAATCAACAATGATTAAAACATCTAAAATATCAATAAAATTATCACCATTAACATCACCAATAATCGTTGAATTGTTTTCAATTATAAAATCATTAAATATTACTTTTAGAGGTTCATAATTTTGATTTGTCAGTATAATATTTTCTACATCAAAGTAAAATTCATTTTGAACTGTATTTTCATAAGTTTGAAATGAGGTATTTAATAAATAACCTATTACTTTAGAATCAATAGGTTGATTATTGTCAAAGTATATAAATCTTGCTGATGTATCGTTCAATGCAATCCAATTACCAAAATAATTTTTTGCAATATTCCCATTAAAAGTTTCAATTATATTTATATTACCTTGAAAAAACAAATCAAATTGAAAACCGGTAATATTTTGAAAATTATTTGTATAGTACAATATATCTAGGTTATTGTTTTGTATTATTTTTTTTGGAAGAATACTTAGATCAGGAAAGCTAATTAAAATATCTGTCGGGATACTTATTGGAATAATATTTTCATTATCGACACTAGCTAATAGTATATCACAAAAATATATTGATGTTTGTTGTTCATAACTATTCAATGATTTAAGTTTAACATCAAATATTTTTCCACTCACTGTGCTAATAGGATCAAATCCAAAACAAAAAATTTCTACATTGTTATTTGAACTATTATTTACGTACGAGAAAAACCAATTTTCAGGTATATTTTCTGTTGATAAAATATTTTCAATATCTAGTATATCAGAGTTATAATTGAGACATAATTGTATTGCACTAATATTATGATTTGTATTCAAATGAATTTCCATAGTGCCTGATGAATCTGGTTCGATCAAATTTGGTGCTTTCAAATGAATGATTGGACTATTGTAAAAAACGTCAATTTCACCATTTATAAATGAACCTTGAAAAGATTCTCCTGACTCATAAGTTATGATGCTTTCTAATCCTCTTAAAGAAATTTTATTTGCAGCAGATGGATATAATACTGCTTTTAAAAAACCCACATTGTTATGACCACTTTCAAGAACACCACTGTTTGCAGCTCCATTAATTTCAACTATACCAAATGGTAATTGACTAATTTCCCATTCAAAATTATTGTTAGAAGAGTCATTTTCAATAATAATAAAATCTAAATATTCAGGGTCAGATTGAATTGAAAACGATAACCCTATAATATCATCAACAAAGTTAGAATTTATAGGAATATACAATGTGTCTCCAGGATAACCAGAAACATCTTCAATTATAATTTGATTATAAATTGATGAAACAGTATTAATTAAAACTTGTAGGTAACTAGACAATTCTTGAATGCTATATAAATTGAAACCTGCTATTGAAACTAATCCCATTGAATATTTTTTTTGTATCATTGAAAACGAACTTGTTTCAGAAAATACCGATATAGGTTCTGCTGTTCCAATCCAACTAAGTTCAGAGATCGTTTCACTTTCATTAAAATTCCAAACTCTATTATCTTCAAGATTCATGATTGATTCAGATAAACCATCTCTAACTTTTATAAATCCAAAAAAATCATTCATATTATCATCATTTTCAATTTTGTTAGAGAATACTAAGAAAATATTGTTATCGTTTACCTTGTTTTCTAAAGTATTTACAATAGTACTATCTAAATATGATTCAATTTGAAATAATACTATTGAATCATTTAATTGCATTATACTATCAACTAAAACTTGGCTACTATAGTCATCCCATATACGATGCTGCATATTATTAATATTCAAGCTAGAAGAAATATAATCTAAATCATTATAATTTGAATCTCCAATGACAATAAGATTTTGACAAAATAATAATATTGGAGTAAAGAATATTAAAAATAGTTTTTTCATATTATATTAAAAACGGGACCTTAAATTGTCCCGTTTTATACTAAATTATTCTTATTGTTCTCATTGGTTTTTCTGTGATTGAACTACTTCATCAATAATTCCATATTTAAGTGCAGCCTTAGTATCCATAAAAAAATCTCTATTAGTGTCATTTTCAATAGTTTCAACAGAATTACCGGTATTATTAGCTAAAATTTTATTTAATTTAGATCTTAAAAATAAAATTTCTTTTGTATGAATTTCGATATCTGTTGCTTGACCCTGGACCCCTCCTAAAGGTTGATGAATCATAACTCGTGAATTTTCTAAAGCTGATCTTTTACCTTTAGCTCCCGCACTTAACAAAACAGCAGCCATACTTGCAGCTTGACCCATACATATAGTTGCAACATCAGGCTTTATGTAATTCATCGTATCTAAAATACCAAAACCTGATGTAATTACCCCTCCTGGACTATTTATATACATGAAAATGTCTTTTTTTGCATTTTCTGCCTCTAAGAAAAGTAACTGTGCAATGATCAAACTTGAAACAGTATCATCAATTGGAGTACCAAGAAAAATAATTCTTTCTTTCAAAAGTCTGGAATATATATCAAATGCTCTCTCACCCGCTCCAGTTTGCTCAATAACTACCGGAACCATGTAATTTTTTGGATTATCCATTTTTTTCTCTTTCTTTTTTGATTTGATCTGTAGTTTTAATTGTTTCTTTAATATTAGCAAATTCTTTCAAATGTTTAAAAAGTTTTTCATTATAAAGATCATCTTCAATTTTGTTTCTATTTTCTGGTTTTGAATAAAATTCATTTACCTGTTTGACATCTAACTTACTATTTGAGGCTGCTTGATTAATTTTTTTTTCAATATCTTCATTTGAAACTTGTATTTCATTTTCTTTTATTAATTTTTCTTTAATGAGATACCAAGATATATTCCAATCAGCTATATCTTTATAAGCTTTTTCAATTTCTTCCCTAATAATTGGTTTATTTTCTTTATTTTTTTGTTTTAAATCTTCAATTACATTATCTAAATAATTTTTTCTCATTGAAATTGGAATTTCAATTTTAGTTTTATCAACTAAATATCTAGATATATTTTGATCAATCTGATTATTATATTCTCTGTCTAAAGATTCTTGAATTGAATCTTTGAGTTTATTTTTAAGTTCATCTAATGTTTTGGTTTCTGGGTTAGCTAAAGATGCCAACTTATCGTCTAATTCTGGCAATACTTGTTCATCAACTCTATTTACTTTAATTTCATATCTAACTTTTTTATTATCTCCATAATCAATATTGACTTTTACAGACTCATTTGCTTTTACACCTTCGAGTTGCAATACTCCTGGTCCACTAAAAACACCTTCCCCGTAACATATATATTGTTTATCATATTTTTTTCCAATGATTGGTAAATCTGATTCGTCTAATTCTTGAAAATCTCCTTGAATATAATGGCCAATTTTTGCGCCATCATCAACAGATTTTACATTTCCGTGTTGTTTTTGAACAGAAATCAATGCTTCATTCAAATCATTTTCTGTTTGGTTTACTCTAACGGCATTTATTTTGTATTTTTTTTTGTAGTCCGGTATTTTAAAGTCGGGTGTGACTTCAAAAACTGCTTTAAATTTTAAATTGTCACCTTCTTTAAACTCTAAATTTTTTATTTCTGCTTTATTAATTGGAATTAGCTTTAATTCTTGTAGAGAAATTTGATAAAATTTATTAATTGATTTTTCTGTAAAATCAGCTTCAATTGCAGGACCATAATTTTTTTTTACTATTGAATCAGGAACTTTACCTTTTCTAAAACCTGGCATACTGTAACCTTTTTTAAAATCAAAAAAACATTTTTTAAAATCATCTTTTAAATTGTCCCAAGGAACATTAACAGAAACTTCCCTGGTAAATGTATTTATATTTTTAATTTTTGAATTCATAGCTATTATTTTCCAATTATTTCTTATCTAAACTTACACCAATTCACACTTTTTAAAATAAGCAAATCTGATCAAAAAAAAAGCCCCAACTAATTTGGGGCTTTTTCTATTAGGTTAAATTTTTATTAGTTTTAATTAGACTCAGTCCATATTATTGCTGAACAAGATGCATCATACCAAACACCATCGGCAGCACCTTCTGCTGATCCATTTGCTTCACAATCTGCTTGATTTGTATACCAATCATATTCTATTTCATCATCAAAATCAGCACAATATGCTGCATCTCCAGATTGAGTTGTTACACTTAAGTCTCCAATCACGTCTAAATAGGACATCCAAGTCTGACCCGCCTCCGTACAAGCTGATTCATTTGTTGATACACCATCCATGCACATACCTGTCATTCCATCTCCTGAGCAATCTTCTGTAGAATACATCGTAAAAGAAGTGGCAGTAAATGTTCCAGTTAAGAAAAATCCACTATTATCAGGATGCAAAACTGCGCATTCTAGGGATATATCTTCAGCTGAAGAGCCTAAAAATTCTTCCGTACAAATTTGATCTTCATCTGTATAACCATCAGCATATTCACAGCCAGCTTCACACCATTCCAATAAACCACTCATAGCTATTTGACAATCTAATGCTGTAGCTGTTCCAGCAAGTAAGCCAATTATGTAATCAGAATATAATTGTGCATTGTTTGTACATATGTAAGAATCAACACATACACCATCACATTGCTGATAAACTTCGCAATCTTCATCGGAATCACATTCAATAAGATCAATACATACACCATCTACACATTCCTGATTAGTTCCGCAATCCAAGTCCGAACTTTGACATTCGAAAAAATTACATTCACCATCTAAACATTCCTCACCATCTTCACAATCGTCATCAGATTCACATCCATCACTTCCATCATCACATAGATCTTCACCTGTACATGTGCCATCATGATCTGGGGCATATGTTAATGTATATTGATAACACTCAGGATCTTCCCAGTCATAACCAGCATCATAACAATCGTTTTCATTAACATACTCGTCATTATCACATCCACCCTCATCAGTACCATTGATTGTCACAGAACCATCTACTGTATTTAAAAATCCGTCTAATATATCAAGTTCCCAATTTCCTCCAACAGAATCACAAGCAGCTTGAGTAGTGATATTTTCAATATCATTACCGTCTTGATCTTCACATTCTGATTCATCAATTTGTACAGTGTAGGTTGAATCTATTGTATAAGTAAAAGTTTCACAGTCAGGATTTATAAATGAACCATCACTAGCAAAAATGATATAAGGTGCGCAGGTAGGATCTCCATTTGTAAATAAATCAATTAATGGGATCATAGACCCTCCCAAAGAATCACATTGAGCTTCTGAAATTTCACCAAAATCTCCATCACCTTCATTACAAACAGAGGTTATAGCTGTTCCTGAGCATTCTGTGTTTTCATAAATTATTATCCCACTGAATTGGAACGAACCCTCAAGCATACCATCTTCAGATAATTGAATAACATCAATTCCATCTGTACCGTCAATTATGTTGTCCAATGCATCAGTATCATCACAACCAATAACAAACAACATACAAAGTAATATTAATTTTAAATTTTTCAATTGTTATCTACTCATTGTTAATTAATTGAACATCTTAATATACTATTTTTGAATAATAAAAAAAGCCCCAAAACTCGGGGCTTTTTTATCACTAAGTATTAACTTTAGTTAATTATCTAATGGGTTCTCTGATACAAAGTTTGCCGGCGACGGAATAACTGTTACAAGCACATCCATTGATGTATAATCTGCGTGTCCTGCATGCATAATTGACATTTGAAAAGTTGTATAATTTTCTACTAAACCTGTTAATTCAAATTCATAATGATCCTCATCATCGTGTTCACCATCTTCATGACCAACTTCTTCACACATACTGTCATCTGCGTGCCATTCGCATTCATCTGAAGCATCGCAATCTGCTTGATTTGTTAAGTCATCGCAATGAGCTTCTTCGTGATCGTGATCCTCTAATTCAATAGAAATTATACTTGGATCTGCAATCTCGAATTCTAAACCGTAACATTCTGAGGTATAGCCTCCTTCGATTACAGTTTCGTTCTCATCAAGAAAATGTACAGCTATATCTACCATTTCACCAACATCTATTGTAACATCACCTGTTACAGCGCCTTGAAATTGTCTATAAATTTCAACACCATCGCGTTCAAGTACAAAACCATCAACGTCAGCGTGATCATCTGCATCTTCACAATCCGCGTGATCATCTGCATCTTCACAAGCATTGTCATCAGCGTGCCACTCACACTCTGAATGCATGCCGCAATCTGATTCTGTTAAGTAGTCTTCACAATGTGCGTGATCATCGTGATCTGCAACATCTTCACACATACTGTCATCAGCGTGCCATTCACAATCTGTTGACGCTGCACAATCTGCTTCAACTGTAAAGTCAGCACATACGTCAGCTGTCGATGGAGACACAACGCTGTCATCATCATCATCAGAACAACCTACTAAAACTAGACAAAAGCTAGCTAATATTAATTTAATGTTTTTCAATTGATTTTTCTCTCTATTTACTACTATTTTAACCTTTAAGACGTTCGTTTAAGCAACTTTTAAAATTAAATTGATTTTAAAAGAGATATTTGAATTTATTAAGATTATAAATTTAGATGCAACTAAATTGCAATAAAAATTGATACAAAAAAAACCCCATATTAAATGGGGCTTTTTTATAATAAAAGTTTATATTAAACTTAACTACCTGAAGCTGCAGTCCAAATCATTTCAGTACAATCGCTTCCAGCTTCTTCCCATACACCATCTCCAGCTCCTTCAGCTGAACCATTTGCTTCACAAGCTTCTTGTGTTGTGTATGTATCATACTCTTCCATATCTGAATCGTCTGTACAATATGCTTCCCATGAATCTGCAATTGTTGATGTTACAGTGCCATCAGCGTTTACTGTCAAAGTACCGCCATTAAATAAAGTACAAGATGTAGCACTTGAACAAGTGTATGTGCAGCCTTCTCCACAAGTACCATCATCAACAAAAGTGATTGTTGGAATTTCATCTTCACCCATCATGTCAAACAAGGACATCCAGGTAGAACCTGCTGCTGTACAAGCTGCTTCATCAGCTGAAACTTGATCCTCGCACATACCTGATACCAAACTGTCACAATCATCTCCCAATGACACAGCAGTAACATTGTATGTTCCGCTTAAAGTGTAAGATGTTGAAGATGCTGGATCATCATCATCTGAACAACCTACTAGTACTAAACAAAAACTTGCTAATATTAATTTTACGTTTTTCAATTGATTTACCTCTCTTTTTTTATGTTATGTTAAAATTAAATCTTACTTAAACGAACGTTGAATAATTTAAAAAGATTATTCATTTAAATTCAAAAAAAAAATCTTTTGTAATTGTTACAATTTGATATAGAGTTGAACAACTAATAAATATTAACTTTTAGATGAATCAATAATTATAAACAAACAAATTAAATGAATCATTTTTTAAAAATAATATATTTTACAATTTTCGTTAATCTACTTTTATCAAATCAGAAAGGATTTTTAAAAGATCAATTTCTATTTTGTTTGAATTCTAATGTAAATCTAATAAAAATCAATAAAGATGATACTTTTAAAACTGGTATTCCAGAATTGGATTCTTGGTTAAAATACAATAATGTATCGAGTCTTGAACAATGGCTTCCAATTGCAAAAGAAAATGATCATTCTGGTTCAGTTTACTTAAATCGAATATATAAAGTTTTAGTAAATAATCGTAAAGATGTAAAAGAATTAATTAATGAAATTCAAGAATTTTCTTTTATTCATTCAGCAGAACTTGTGTATCCAAGAATACCATTTTATACTCCTAACGATCCCCAATACAATAGTCAATGGTTTTTAGATCAGGTAAATGCAAATCAAGGTTGGGATTTTTGGAATATTCAGCAAGGAGAACTACCTGGTAACTCAAATATTATTTTAGCTTCAGTTGATACAGGAGTAGATTGGGACCATCCAGATTTAGTAGGTAATATTTGGCAAAATTTAGGAGAGGATGCAGATGGAGACGGTCATACTATTGAATATATTAATGGACAATGGGTGTTAGACCCTGGAGATCTAAATCAAATTGATGACGATAATCACGATAATGATCCTGCAACCTTAATTGACGATCTAATTGGTTGGGACTGTTCTGGCTACAATGGTAATCAAGATAATGATCCTAGACCAGGTAATGGTGGTGGATGGTCACATGGAACACACGTCGCTGGTTTATTAAATTCTTCAACTGATAATAATTTAGGTATTTCATCTGTTGCATTTAACAGCAATGTTATGAGTGTAAAGGTATCTAGAGAAAGTCAACAAGGACAAATTTTTATTACGGAAGGTTATTTAGGAATTTTATATGCTGCTCAGGCAGGTCATGGTGCAGGTAGTTTTGCCATCATTAATAATAGCTGGGGTGGAATTGGTTATAATGCTTATGAACAGGATGTCATTAATGTGTGTCATAATCAATATAAAGCAATTGTTTTAGCAGCAGCTGGAAATGGTGACGGCGGTGAATTGTATGGAACTCATTATCCATCGAGTTATGATAATGTCATATCGGTGACCGCATTAGGTAGTAACGATAATTGGAATCATTGGGCTAATTATCATGAAACAGTTGATATTTCAGCGCCTGGAGAAAATATTCGATCAACAGTTATAAATAATTATTCAACTTGGAGTGGAACATCAATGGCTACTCCCATAGTTGCTAGCTGTATAGGTTTGTTACAAGCTTTCAGATCAGAATGGAGTTCAGAACAGTTAGCAACAATGATCATTGAAACAGCTAATCCAATTATATATAGTATCAATTCTGAAACATATCTAGAAGGTACTCTTGGTTCAGGGAGAGTGGATGTTTTACAAGCTCTTGTAACTGAATTATACCCTAAACTCGAATTAATGGGATATGATCTAGAAATTATTAATAATAATGACGGCACTATCAGTCCTGGTGATGAATTACATTTATTTTTAGTTATTTACAATGAAGCTGGTTGGGGAAATGCAAATAATATTTCTGTAAACATGAACTCAATATCTAACAATGTAAATATTATAAATGGTATATCAAATTTCCCTAATATTGATTCAGATGAAGCAGCCATAAATGAATCTCTACCTTTTATCCTAAATCTAGATTCACATTTTGAACAAGATTCATTAATGTTAAATTTTAATATTCAATCCAACGAAAATGATAACCTTTTTTATAAAAATGATATATCACTTTCTTTTCCAGTTTTTTATGATTCTATTTTTGGTGATTTAAACAATGATAATAATGTTAACATACTTGATGTGGTGATTGTTATTAATCTAATTCTAGATAATACTGATCCAACTGATTCAGATATTAATGCCGATTTAAATGATGATAATACTTTCGATATATTAGATATCGTTGTTTTACTGAATTTAATAATTGAATGATAAAAATTAGTTCAACAATCATATTAATTTTTACAACTTATATGTTTGCAGTTCCTGCTTACACAGGTCTAATAACCTTAACCCAACCAAATGGTGAAAAATTTGCAGCTTACGTAAAAGGAGATGAATGGCAAAATTGGTATGAGACTAAAACTGGATATACTATATCCAAAAATATTAAAAATGAATGGGTATATGTAAAATCTTTCAAAAATAACTCATATGAATTAACAAATATTTTAGTAGACCAAAAATTAAACGATCAATTAACTAAAATAGAAAAATACATAAAACCCAATAGAAAAAAAATAAAGCCATTAGATAATATACCAGAAATTAATTCTTTATCTAGAGAGCCATTTAAAATTCCAATGCTATTAATAGAATTTCCAGATCTGAACTCAATAAATTCAGTAAATCAATTTAATAATATGATGAATATGGAAAATTATGAATCATCCCAAGGAGAAACAGGTAGTTTTTATGATTATTTTCAAGAAGTATCCTATGGTCAATTTAGTCCGATTACAGATGTTATGGGATGGTATATGGCAAATGAAAGTTATACAGTTTATGGTGATGGTGCACCTGATGGATACAATATGGTGAGAACTATGATTCGTGATGCTGTAAATGAAGCCTGCATCAATGGAGTTGATTGGTCAATTTATGATAATGATAATAATGGATATGTAGATGCATTAAATATAGTACATGCTGGTGCCGGCGCTGAAGAAGGTAACAGCTCGTACATATGGTCACATTCTTGGCAATTAGGTAATTATGCGACTGAATGTAATGG
Organism: Fidelibacterota bacterium; assembly: GCA_002704045.1. GTDB lineage: Bacteria > Fidelibacterota > Marinisomatia > SCGC-AAA003-L08. The sequence continues at coordinate 13,701 of PAFF01000079.1, read as the reverse complement.
AGTTATTATTAATAATTATGTAATTCAACCTGAAAGAACAACAATGGGTACTGGCGGGATGGTACACATTGGTGTTTTTGCTCATGAATTCGGTCATGCTTTAGGAGTACCTGATTTATATGATACTGATTATTCTTCTCCTGGAGTTGGTAACTGGTGTCTAATGTCAGGTGGATCTTGGGGAGGCAATGGAGGATCTCCCTGGTATCCAGTCCATATGTCTGCTTGGATAAAATACCAACTTGGATGGATTACTCCAATTACAATAGATGAGCCTATAATTGAATATGATATTGAAAATGTTCAAGAAAATCCAATAGTTCTCAGAATGGATGGAATAAATAACACAAGTGAATACTATTTATTTGAAAATAGACAAAAAATCCTTTATGATCAAAATTTACCATATCACGGGTTACTTATATGGCATGTTGATGAATCTCAGAATAATAATCAAAATGATTGGAACAGATTAGTTGACTTGGAACAGTCAGATGGATTCTATAATCTAAATAATAATGTTAATAGTGGTGATCCTGGTGATCCATTCCCAGGATCTTTCAATAATACCAATTTTGCTTTTGATACCCAACCTAATTCAACTTTTAACAATGGAAATCCTTCTGGAGTAAGTGTCGTTAATATTGAACAAAATGAAAACATTATTTCTGCAACATTTAGAAATATTCCAACTCTAACTATTAATAGCCTCAATGTTCAAGAAACTGATGGAGATAACGATCAAATTTTAAATCCAGGAGAATCGGGCTCAATTTTAACAGAGCTATTTAACCCATCAAACCAAACTGTATCAAATTTGATAGCAATACCACAAAATAATAATGACTATATAACAGTGAACAACGATGAAATAACTTATCCAACTTTATATGAATTTGCATCAGTTGAATCTAATAATCTTATCAATATTTATGTTGCTCCAGATACACCAATTGGTATTCATTCTTTTGATTTATATATTTTTGGGGATTTAGAAAATAGTTCATTTGAACAAACGATTAATATAAACATTAATATAAATTTATTACAGTATGGTTTCCCAATTGATATTAATAAAGAAGTTATCTCGTCTCCACTCTTTATAGAGCCTGGTTTAGGTTTAGAAAATTCGAGTATTTTATTTTGTGATAATGATGGATATGTTTATTTAATTGATATTGAAGGGAATTACATTTGGGAAACACCTTTTTATACAGGAAATGATATTTGGGGCTCACCTAGTGCAGCTGATATTGATAATGATCAAGAAATTGAATTTATTATATCTTCAAAAAGTAAGCATATTTATATAATCGACAAAGATGGATATCAAGAAGCATCTTTTAATTCAAATCAGTTCTTAACAGCAACACCGGTCATAGGCAATTTTGACTCTGATGAAAACTTAGAAATAGTTATTGGTTCAATGTCAAATTTGGGAAAAGTTTTTGTAATAAATCACGATGGGACACTTGTTGATGGTTTCCCATTAGAAATTAATGAAAAAATATGGGTTGGTGCAGCTGTTTTGGATATAAATAATGATAACATTGATGAGATTTTAATTTCCACTGATAGTGGAAATCTATATTTAATCAATAACGATGGTAGTTTAAACGATAATTTCACAATTAATACTGGCTATAACATTCGTTCAGCACCATCCGTTGCATCATTTGATAATAATCAAAAATATTTGATATTTTTTGGTAATGATAATGGTGATTTTTATTGTATAAATGAAAATGGAGATATTGAATTTACTAGAAACTTAGATTATCCTATCAGATCTAGTCCATCTATTTTGGAATATAATAATAATGCTTATATTTTTTTTACATCTGAAAATAATTTAGTCCATGGAATTGATATTAATGGTTATAATATTCCAGGATGGCCAATAGAAATTAATTCAGATATTAAATCATCTTGTAGTTTTGCGGATTTGAATTTTGATAATATACCTGAAATTATTTTCTCATCAAAAAATGGAGATATAAATGTTTTTCAATTAAATGGCAATCCATATAATGATTTTCCAATGAATTTGAACAGAATAATTGAAAATACACCTATTATTTATGATATTGATAATGATCAAGATTTAGAAATTATAACAGGCGATTCAAAGGGATTATCAATAATTGATATCAAAGTAAATGGACAAATTTTACCTTGGAATATTTACAGATCAAATTCCTTAAGAAATGGAATATATAAAATTTTAGAAACTGAACTTTGCTTAGAACAAATCTCCGGTGATATTAATTGTGATTTATCATTAGATATTTCAGATATTGTAATGATTGTAAATATAATTCTTGATCAAATTTTACTTTCAGGTACTCAAATTAACATATCTGATATGGATTCAAATAATTTGATTGATATTTTAGACATTCTCATTATAATTAATTTAATATTAGAATGATTGATATTAATTAGTACTCAAATCTTATTATAAATAATACTATTTAAACTTTAATTAGTTTTACTTTAAATGTATATGCCAATATGTTAGTTAAATAACAATTAATTATTTTAAATTTAATTAATGAAAGAAAAATACAAAATTAAGGGTATGTCTTGTAGTAGTTGTGTACTAAAGATTGAATCAATTCTTAAAGATATATCAGGTGTGAGTTACGTTTCTGTTAATTTAGCACTAGAAAATGTTGCAATTGAATACGAAGATTCTATCTCTCCAATTTTATTTAAATCTATTTTAAAAAAATCAGGATTTGAACTCATAATAGATGTTGAACAAAAAAAATCAACAGTCTCTGAATTGGAATATTCAATTAAATTTAAGTTAATTCTAACATTAATCTTTGGCTTACCACTATTTGTTTTTTCTATGTATGAAATGATGAATGAAATGAAAGTTTCTAATTTTTCTATAATATTTCAATTCATTTTTACAACAATTGTTATGATTATAGGGAAAGAATTTCATATAATTGGATTCAATGCTATTTTGAGACTCAAACCCGATATGAATTCATTAATTTTTATTGGTACTAGTGCAGCTTATTTTTATTCTATAATATCTTCAATCAATTTATATTATAATTTGAAAATAAATGGATTTGATCACCTTTATTTTGAAAGTGCAGGCATTATAATACTATTTATCACAATAGGAAGATTCTTAGAACACAAAGCAAAATTCAATACAAAAAAATCACTCATAAATTTATTAAAAAAAGCGCCTATAACTGGCTTTGTAGAAAAAAATGGCGATTGGATTGAAACTAATATAAAAGATATAAATATTGGTACATGGGTATTAGTCAAACCAGGAGGACAAGTACCTGTTGATGGTATTATAATTGAGGGACATTCTTTTGTTGATGAATCTGCTATAACCGGAGAATCTAATCCAATTGAAAAAAAAACTGGTGATAAAGTTCTAAGTGCATCAATAAACGGTAATGGTAGATTAATTGTACAAGCTGAAACACTTGGTAAAGATACTCTTTTTTCAAGAATAATTCAATTAGTTGAACAAACTCAGGCTACTAAAGCACCTATTCAAAATATAGTAGATAAAATATCATATATATTTGTACCAACAGTATGTTTACTAGGTGCCATTAGTTCAATTTTTTGGTTCTGGTACAGCAATGATTTAGGTTTTAGTCTAAATATCCTAATATCTGTTTTAATAATAGCATGTCCTTGTGCGCTAGGTCTTGCTACTCCTACAGCAATTCTAGTAGGTACAGGATTAGCTGCAGAAAAAGGAATTCATTTTAAATCAGCTAAAATTTTACAAATTATGCATAAAATTGATACTATTGTTTTAGATAAAACAGGAACATTGACTAAAGGCAACATGTATGTTTCTGATATTTATACTAAAAGAACAGAAGACGATTTTTTAGAAATTTTGTTTTCAGTAGAAAATAACACTGATCATCCATATGCAAAAGCAATAACGAATTATTCAAAAAATAAAAGAATAAATCGATTAAAGTGTTCTTATATAGAAACAATTCCTGGACAGGGTATTTTAGGCACAATTGAGGGAAATAATATTTTCATAGGAAAAATTGAGTACATAATTAATAAAAAAATAGAAATTCCTGATAATGCTATCAAAAAAGATACTAGTTTAAGAAGACAGGGAAAATCAATCATGCACTGTTCTTCAGACAAAAATTGGATAGGACTCGTAGCATTAGAAGATGAAATTAAACCTGAAAGTGAACAAACAGTTTATAAACTAATGAAATCGGGCCTTGAAGTATGGATGTTAAGCGGCGATAATGAAATAACAACAAAACATACAGCCAATTTATTAGGTATAAAAAATGTTGTATCTAATGTTCTACCAAAAGGTAAATCTGATCTAATTAAAAAACTTCAATCTAAAGGTAAAGTAGTTGCAATGATTGGAGACGGTATTAATGACGCTCCTGCAATAGCACAGTCAGATATAGGGATATCAATTGGTTCTGGTACAGACGTAGCAATTGAAACCTCTGATGTTGTATTAATCAATCAAAAAATAACAAGTATTTTAGAGGCTTTGAAACTAAGCAGAAAAATTATCAAAAAAATTAATCAAAATCTTTTCTGGGCTTTCATATACAATATAGTCAGTATTCCTGTTGCTATGGGTATTTTATTTTTATATAATGGATTTTTATTAAATCCTATGGTTGCTGGAATTACAATGACTCTATCATCGCTTAGTATAGTATGTAACACCCTACTACTTAAAAATAATTAGTACTTCCTATTTTCTTCAAATTTTTTCATTACATCAACAAATTCTAACTTTGAGCTACAATTGAAAAAATCAGAATTTTTTATGTTTTCTTCAATAGTAATATTTTGTTTGTGACCATAATGATGTCCAGGATAAATCATGGTTTGTTTTGGAAGCTTCAAAATGATTTTATAAACACTATGATATAAATCATCAATATTACTTCGGCAACTAACTGTCCTACCAGTTCTACCAACAAATATTGTATCTCCTGCAAAAATAGCATTATTTTTTTGATTCCAAAAGCATATACTATCATCATAATGACCTGGTGTATACAAAGTCGTTATTAATTCTTGGCCAATACTTACAATATCATTGTGAGATAAATTATAAATTTTTACTTTTTGATTTAGTTTTAAATCATAACCAAATAAACTTATTTTAGGGTATAATTTAATCCAATCATTTAAATAAAATATGTGATCATTGTGTGTGTGAGTTATTAAAATTTTATTTAAAATTAAATTATTTTTAGATATGAAATCTGCTATTGCATCAATCTTAACTGAAGGGTCTACTATAGCTGCAAATCTTGTATTTTTGCACCAAATCAAATAACAAAAATTTTTATCATATCCACCTAAAAAAGATTTAATTTTCATTATAACTTATATATGAGTACACAAATTTAATCATTTTAATAATTTCCAAAAATTTAAATAATGGGTTGTTATTGTTCGCAATTTCCTTATGTTCATAAAGGTATGAAATAAATACTTCAACATCTTTAATATTTTTTGACAAATCTAATGATTCAGTATAAGGTATCATATTATCGTTCGCACCGTGAAATATAAAAACCTTAGAATTTACATTGTATTTATCATTACTTGATGAAAGTTTATTTAACGATTTTCTATTAATATTAATCATTAAACTAATGTAGCCCAATATTTCGTTATCAATATTACAATTTAAAATTTTATTAGTAACTTTTTTCTCATTATCAGATAATTTATCTAAAAATATTTTAACTTGTTTGGTATTATCTTGAATTTGATATTCTAGGACTTTATTAATTTTTTTTACATTTAAATTAGTATTTATTGAATGGAAATAATTGTAAAACATTACAACCAGTCCCCAAGGATGGGGCGAAATTTTTATTTCTTTTCTATCAATTTTAATCAAACCTGATGATAGAAAATCAAGTGCTGATTTAAAATTATTGTATGTTCCATACGTAAAAATTGATTTTGGTTGATGAGACACAAAACTTTTGTTCTCAAATATCTTTAATGTCATAACTCCACCAAAACTAATACCAATTAAACCTATATTACTTGATTTGATATGCTTTTCATTTATTATCCAATTATAAAAAAATGAGAAATCTTTTATAACTTCTTCGTTTATAATTAATTTTTTTAGTAATGGTATTCTTGGAATGTATACGTTATAACCTATTTTTGATAAAATAGTCCCCAGCATTATTAGTCCTGGATGAGACTCTGCAGTTGGGGATGCTCCTGGATAAATTATAAAGTTTAGCTTGCGAGGTTTAGAAGGAATAAAAGTTTTATAAACAACTTTATTTTTATGGCGATCCAAATAGTATCTATCTAATATTTTTATTTTGTATTTATTATCTTTTTTATAGGATAACAGAGAAAAAACTAATTTTATTGATAAAAAAAAAGAGTTCATAAGATATTTATTGATTAAAAAAATGCTCAGATAAATCTGAGCATTTTTGTAGCCCGTAGGGGAATCGAACCCCTGTTGCAGAGATGAAAACCCTGAGTCCTAACCACTAGACGAACGGGCCAAATGATAAAACATTTTAATATTAAAATTTATTTAAAAAGAAATTTTCTAAACAATATTAATTATTTATTAAATTTTACTTAATTAAATTTATAAACATTTAATGAAAAAAAAATTACATTATTTTATTTTTATTTTTATTTTAAACGGCTGTGTCGAACATTTTTTCTATATTGACATTAAACCTGATTCTGATTATAATATAAATTATAAAAAGGAACATATCATAAAAAATAAATTTTTTTCTGTTGAAAATTCTAGTTATAAGAATAAATATATATTTGATATACTAGAATTGAATGACCATTATGAAAAATTACTAAAGCAACCAATTGTTTTAAATAATAAAAATTATTTTTTTTTTGAAATCNCACGCCTAAAAATTATATTCAAAAAAAGGAATATAACCAAACAATATCCTATATTATATAATTTAATGAATAAAAAAAAAATATCAGATGATGGCATAACTAAAGAAACAATTAAATTTATATTCAACCAAACAATTGAAGATTGTAATTTTGGATTCAATATTTTCCCAATAGTAAAAAGCGATATTGAAAATTGGTACAAATCTTTTAATAATGAATCAGATTCAGTGATTTTAAAAAACTACGATACTATCATAAATCAAGGGAAAGAAATTATTCATACTCATTTATCAAATTCAAATTTTGATGTTAAATTAGATTCAATACTTGATTTTTATATATATGATACTGCATTGACAATTAATTTTATTAATGATAATTTTAATTTTGAAATCAATTCGGATGAAAACATATTTTATAATAATGCAGATTCCTCTTTCAATAATAAATTTTTATGGAACTTCTCAACTTTTGACTTTAACGAAAAAGATTTGCAAATCAATATTCAATCTATACAAATTGACCATATAAAATTATTATTATTGCTTTTTATGATAATTTTTATTTTTATTTATAAAAAAATTATATTATTTCGTTAAATATATTTTTATATTGTAACATCAATAACTGTAACGAATTAAAGTATATTTTATGATAAAAAAAATATTTAGNTTAGTATTTNTTATAAACNTTTTATTTTCCAATGAAATTTCTATACCAATTTTAGAAATTGAAGGGGAATATGAAAAAAGATACTCNTCTGCATTAAAATCCATTCTTGGACCTGAAAGTTTTCGTGTTGAAATCAACGCTATTATAAATAAACCAAACAAGCAAAATATATCAAAGAATTTACCAATAGATTTTTTACCCGGTTTAGGTATCCAATCTAAAGCAATTCCAAATCAGGNNCNAAAAAAGAATGATGACCCTAANGATGTAATNGAATCATTAGATGTTATTTTAACCTTTGAAAATTCTTTATCTGATTCTGTAATTNATATTGCAACTAAAACTATAGAAAACCATATTTTATATAAAAAAATAAAAAATAATATCATAATCAATAAAACTAAGTTGTATAAATCTCCAGAAATTCAATCAGTTGATGTTGTATATCCCGTCAATACATTTGAGTCTGATAATCAACCAAAATCTTTTTTCAAAAATAATTCTTTAATTAGCAGTTTCTTTATTGGTTTTATCCTTGTACTGTGTGTTATCGCAATAATATTCTTTATTAACAAATTATACAAAAAATTTATAACATTCTCCCAATCACAATTAGAAGGACAGGATGCAGTTAGACTTGCTCTTGAAGAAGGTTTATCAAAATCTGATTTNCTNCAAGATGAGCCACCTTTTGAAAATAAAAATAACGATGTNANTGAAGTTAATGATTCTACTCCTATCAATCAGCCTATTGAAACAAATATACAAAATTCAAANCAGTCAAANTTAGTAGATTCAAACTTNGAATCNACGTTTAGGGAAGTTGGGGCTGAAATTATTGATGCAATCAGCAATATAGCTGAACCTGTAACANCNTCAGTTAAAGAAGCTATATCAGAGTCAACAGCATTAGAGNTAAANCAACAAAANCCATTTGAATTTATTCAATTTTTAGANGAAGATTTAAATAGAAAAATTTTTGCNAATGAAAANGAAGCAAGTTCTGCCATAGTACTTTCACACATTGATCCAAAAAAAGCCTCAGATATTTTACTTANTCTTGATGTTGATACCAGATTAAAAATATCCCAACANATGGCAACAATGGAAGGTACATCTAAGGAGATACTAAATAGNATAAAAACAAAATTTCGAAATAAAGTNAAAGAATTGTTAAAACCTGATTTNACTCCAATTAATGGTGCAAACGTTTTATCTAAAATTTTAAANGAAATGAACCAAGATGAATCAGAAAATATATTATTTTCAATATCACAAACGAATAAAACTATATCAACAAGTATTAGAAAAAAAATTGGTTATTTTAATGATATATTAACTTTAAATAATGACCAAATTGATCAATTAATTAATAATGTTGATGTAAACACTCTNGCAAACTCGTTAGTTGATTGTGATGAGTCGATACAAAATAAAATATTTGATACATTGTCTAATTCAGGTCAATTTGCTCTTAAAAGNCGNATTGAACTACTCGAATCAGTTGATTNAAAAACTATACAAATTGCTCGTAAGAAAATTGGTGATAATATTATNAATATTATAGATGATGATGNATAATACTAANTTTTTAAATTTTTTCATAATTTNTTTTCTTTTNTTCCTTTTTAATGGGTGTGCTAAAGTTACAGAACAAGCAAGACTTGACAGATTTGANGAAAAATTGNNTGTAAANGNACTTGAGGTCGAAAAAAAATTAAATGATGACATATNAAATAGAGAAAATAATCTCATATCATTAAAAAAAGATATANTATTTTTAAAATCAAAAATTAAAAATACCAANAGCAATAAAGATTCAAAAATCAAAGAATCTTATAANCGATATGTTCAATCNATTGAATCACAGACTGAAGTCGAATTAATTTACTTTGAAATTGAAATGCTCAATAAATTATCAGAAAAAGAAGAAAAATTGAGTNCTATTAAAAATAATATCAATAAGTTTAGTANNCAAAATGAACAAACNGTTATTAAGTCTTTAAAAAAAGACTTANATAAATTAAANGANGAAATGGAAAATTTATACATNGATATATCTTGGTACGAATCNGTCNACAGAGTCAATTTAATTAATGCACAAAAATCTTCTAAGNTAATAAATGAAAGTAATATATACATTCGTGNAGGTAATTTCGATAAAGCAATAANTAACGTTGAAAAAGCAAAAAAATTGACTCCAAATATTCCAATTATATATGCTCAACTTGGATCTTTATATTATATTACAGATAATAAAGAAANTTCACTNTTNAATTACAAAAAGGCTAAGGAATTTAATTATGAAATTTCTGGTATTTCTGAAATGATAACACTACTTGAAAAANATATAACNAAAACAGACTAATGTATTTAANAAATATCATTTTATTTAATCTTCTTTTTTTANTTTCTTTTTCTTTTTGTNAAACCNAANAAACATTCAAAGAAAAACAAAAATTTATATTTGATAATCACAGAAANCAAGTTGCTAATATAAAAAAAGATTATTTAATTAAAAAAACAGANCAAAAAAAACAATACGANAGNTTNTTACCATTATACAANACGCTTCAAAAAGAATACGAAATNATTATNGATTCTTTAGATAATATCGTTAAAAAACAAATTAANAATTTTGATAAAAATGATGACCCNCAAATGCTACAATATNTCAATATGATAAAAAAAGCTAAAGAAAAACAATCTAGACAAATACAAAATAGANAAGACTATTATAAAAANGAATTTGNTAAAATAGATTCTAACATCAATTTTTTATTTGATATGATACTTATTTACGAGAAAAATTCTTTTGATCAAAATAATACAATNATGGATTTNGATGCTCAAATTATTGCACTTAAAAATATAAATGATAATGCTGAGANTACAATTTTAAATTATGAAAATGGTATCTCNAATAATAAACTTAANAAAAGTATAGTATCTTTAAATAATGCGGATAGACTTATTTATGAANAAAANTATANTGAAGCAATTAAAGAATGTAAAATAGCTATACAAAATTTTCCTAATTTTTCCGTTGCCTATGAAAAACTAGGCTCNGCTTATTATTTNAATGACAACATGAGCGATGCNCTNAAGAANTGGACNATTGCACTATCNATGAATCCTGNTAATACAAACTTGAATAAATTTTTAGAAGAGATAAAAAATATTAATTAATAAAAAAACAATAATTAAAATAATACAAGTTTTAATAATCAAATAACTGTTTAGATTTTTATCTCTTTTCTGTAAATAAAATACATAAAAAAATATTATCATCCAAACCGAGCCAAGGACTAAATTAAAATAGATATTATTCATATATGCTATCCTGATAATTTTTTTCAATTATAAATCTGTATGCAAATAATGTTATAAATACAAAAAAGAATGAAATCATAGCTAGTGGAAGAATCCAAGTAATAGATTCATCAGAATCACGTATTGATCGTTGAGGATGTAATTGAACCTCAGGTGTCCACATATCTACTGAATAATATATAATTGGAATATCTACCAACATTATTATCCCAACTATGGCAGCTAACCTTGAGCCTCTTTCTTTATATTCAGAAAAATTTCTCAACATGAAATATACCATATAAATTATAAATAATAATAANGTTGATACCAAACGGGGCTCCCANGACCAAAAAACTCCCCAATTCAATTTACCCCAAATTGATCCAGTTACNAGAACTAAAAAACAAAAAAGAAAACCTATCTCNGCAAAAGATTTAGCAACAATATCCCAAATATTTTTTCTGGTGATTATATATANTAAGCTTGATATTGCTAANAGAAAACAACCTAAAAACGTATTNAATGCNAATGGTAAATGATAATATAAAATGGGCCATTGTAATACTCTGTTNACTTGTACNTCTAATTTATTTATCATTATAGCTATAACNGTAAATGACAAAATAATTGCAGTTAAAAATAATATTTTATTANTAGNACTATCTAAAAATCTATTCATTCTTCAGCCAATGTATCAAAAGTTAAATAACCNGTTAAAGTAAAAAAAATTGCACAAGTNAAAATTACCATTACCCATAAGCTATAATTTACATAATCGTAACCCTTTAACATATTTTCNGTAATTTGTACAGCACTTATAATAATAGGGGAAAGNAGAGGATATAGTAACATTGGTATTAATACTTCAGACATTTTNGTNCTAAGACCGATTGCTGAAATTGTAGTTCCTATTGCTGAAATAGACCAATTTGTNAGNAATAAAAATGATATAAAGTAAANANAATTATTTGGTATACTGAAATTTAAAATTACTGAGAAGATAGGTAAAGTTATNATTTGNGTAAATGTTATAAATATCCAAAATGAAATCATTTTTGATAAAAAAATATTACCCCTATCAATTGGNGATANTAATAATAAATTATATGCTTGATTATCTTTTTCAGAACTATATAATCTTAAAAAACCCAAAGCAGATGAAAATAAATAAACTAACCAGTATAAACCAGGTAAAAATTTTTGAAATTCTGAAGATAATGGNTCAATCAAAAATGCNATAACTAAGATTAAACTTATACTAAATGTTATCATCGAAATAATTGATTCTTTAGANCGATATTCATTAATAANNTCTTTTTGAATCAAATATTTAATCATTTTGATATAACTCNGNATTTTCTAGATTAAAAATAGTGTCACAATTTTTTTCCAACCATTCTTTATTATGAGAAATGATAAAAATTGTTTTCCCCATTTTAGACCATTTATCAAAATTNTGATCTAATATTTTTTTTCCATCATTATCAATACCAGAATGTGGTTCATCAAGNAATGCTAAATCCCAATTTGAAATAGAAAGTTGTATTANTTTTAATCTTTGTATTTGACCAAAACTATATTTACTTATCTTTTTAAAAATTTGATTTTTTAAATCATACATTGTTGCATAATCATTTATTAATCTAACTTTATCAAAATCTGAACGTAGGTTCAAAAAAAGCTCCAAGTTTTCATAACCCGTTAATGATGAATAAAATTGAGGATAATGGCTCCAATAAATCAAATGTTTTCTATATTCAAAGCTCGAACCAAAAAGTTGTTTATCTTTAATTTTCCCTGTTCCTGATGTAGGGTGCATGATTCCAGAAATCATTTTGAATAATGTTGTTTTTCCTGATCCGTTCTTGCCTGTAAGTCCAATTATTTGTTCTGTTTTTAGTTTGAATGATGCGTTAGAAATGATTGTTTTATTATTAAATTTTTTATTTAATGAATTAACTTCAAGGATATATGGAAATTTATTTTTCAATTAATTTTGATATCTCTAGTAGAAGACTATTTTTGGAAAATTTATATTCTGAATCAGTTATAGTACCCATTTGTTTTTCAAAATCTAACTCTTTTATTTGATTAAGTAAATTTTGCTTGTAAGTATCATTAGATGTGTCTGAGTTTGTATTGTTTTTATATTCTAATATGTTATCATTAAATAGTGGATAATAAACAAAAAATATAATAATAAAGATAACAATAAAGATAATAAATGTATTCATTTAATAAACATTAGAATCATATTTTTCTATATGAAGTTCTATTTTTTCTTTTTCGACTTCTGATAATATTTGTTCATTATTCGAAGATAGTTTTTTTATAATATATGATACAGTTATAATGCCAATTATCATAATTGAATATGGAAATATCCAAGTTATTTTACCAAAAAAATTATTTTGTGGTACAGCTCTTATTTTTTCTCCAAATAGATTGACAAATAATTCTAAGAAAACTTCTTGGTCCATATTGTGACTAATTAAATTATAATTTTCTTGATTATTTGTCCTGTTTATTAATCCGTTTTTTATTGAAAAATCGATAATCTCATCTAGCTTTGATATAGCTTGTTGATTATCAAAATTTTCAGAATATATCTCTTTTACAAAATTTGAAATCAATTTAGACATAGGAGAATTGTGTTCTGATACAATACCACCATAACAGCAGGGAGCTAAAATTAGTGATTCAATGTCATATTGTTTTTCTGAAACAAAATTTGAAAAAGATATACTCAACATTGTAATAAAAATATAAATGAATTTCATTTTAATTTAATTTTTG
>PAFF01000078.1 GCA_002704045.1 Fidelibacterota bacterium | reverse complement strand
GGAGAACTAAATAAATATTTAATTAGACCAATATCTTTCTTCTATTACAATTTATCTTTATTTATAGGCTACAACTCATTATATTTTATTTGTTATGGTTTGATGTCCTTCATTTTTCCTTTTTTATTCCCTGGATTATCATTTCAAACCATTCATTCAATTTTTGGATTCATTATATTTTTAATTTTATCAATTTTTATTTCGTATGGAATATACTTTATCATGATATGTACAGCCTTTTGGTTTGGAGAAGCTAGAGCTCTTATTTTAGCATACAACCTTGCAAATGTGGTACTTTCTGGTCAATTAATACCTTTAAAAATGTTTCCTGATAAAATAAAAAACATAATTGAAATGACACCTATACCTTATTTGGTTGATATCCCTGTTAGTTGTGCATTGGGCTATATCGAGCCATCATTATTTATGAGTAAATTAAAAGTAGGAATCATTTGGGCTATAATTATTTCTCTAATAGGTCATTTAATTTATTTATTAGGTATAAGAAGATATGAAGGATTTGGTGGATAACATTAATAGATATATTAAAATCTGGTTTGCCTTATTTAGTAATAGCCTAACAAGAGACATGGAATTCAAATCAAATTTCATAGGAGGTATAATTGTAGATTTTGTGTACTATGGAATGCATCTTTTCTTCTTTTCAATTATATTTTCTTACGTTGATAGTCTCCTTGAATTTACTAAAGATGATGTTATAATTTTTTTAGTTATAACATTTTTAACTGACACATTCTACATGTTATTTTTTTCTGGAAATCTGATGAAAATCAATCAATTAATTGTTAAAGGTGATCTTGATTTTTTTCTTTTAAGACCCATAAATAGTCAATTTTTAATTTCATTTAGATATGTAAAATCATATACACTATTGTCCGTCGTAATTCTTGGTTTTCTCTTGATAAAATTAATTTTTGAATCTACTAGAGATATAACGTTCTATAATTTTATATTTTTTAATTTTTCTTTTTCAATGGGTTTAATAATATGGGCAAGTATAGATTTCTGTATTAGCTGTTTAAGTTTTTGGTTTAAAAATTTTAGCACTGGTGGGTGGCTAAGTCACCAGTTACTTAAATTTTCTCAACGTCCGGATACAATCTATACCGGTTGGCTTAGAAAGTCTCTTTTCACTTTTTTACCAATGGCATTTATTACTTCTGTTCCAACAAGAACACTTTTATATGGACCATCCAAAAATTATTTGTTAGGTCAAATCTTAATTACTCTATTTTTTTTATTTTTAACTCGTTTAATGTGGAAAAAAGGCCTAGAAAAATATGAAAGTGCATCTTCCTAGGTTTTTTTATCTTTTTTCTTTGCTGCTGGGAACAAGACATTATTTAAGATTAACCTATAACCTGGGGAATTCTTATGTAATGAAAGATTTGTTGGAGGATCACCAACAAAATGCCTGTAGTCTTCTGGGTCGTGTCCACCATAAAAAGTAAATGTACCTCTTCCAACATTTCCATGAATATATTTAACCATATCATCATTTTCAACTTCCCCTAATACCACGACATGTTTTTTTAACATATTTCTATTAAATCCGGTTGTTTGTCCCATGAACCCATTTACTACCCCTACATGATCTTGAGTTAACATTGTTGGAACTGGATCCCATTTTGCAGAAAATTCAAATAATGTAAAATAATCAGCCTCAGCACTTTTCGTTACAGGTTTATGACTTGGAGGAACATCAATTGTAGAATATTCATAAATCATAGGATCAGTATAAAGACTATAATTTTCAAATGCAAAACTTTTACTAAAATTAATTTTACTTTTATAGTTTGGGTCTACAGGTGTACCGTCATAAACAGAAGCAACTATATCAGTTTTATCTGCAGCAAGCGCAATATCAAAGGAATCGGCAGCTGAGCACATAGCAAACAAAAAACCTCCTTCAACTACATAGTCTCTAATAACTCTCGCTATATTTTTTTTAAATTCACTTACACTCTTAAAACCATATTGAAATGCCTTGGACTCAAAATCAGCTTTTTGCTGTTTATACCACCCAGCATTTCTATAGTTTTTATGAAATTTTCCATATTGACCAGTGAAATCCTCGTGATGTAAATGTAACCAATCATAATTTGACAATTCTCCATTCATAACCTCATCATCAAAGATAATATCATAGTCTACTTCAGCATAGGTTAAAACCATTGTAACAGCATCATCCCAAGGCTGATTACCCGGAGGAGCATAAACAGCTATTTTTGGTTTCTTTTCAAGTAAGACTATGTCCATATTATTACTTTCAATTTCAGCTAATATTGAGCCTAATGTTGAGGCATTTATTTTTTCATAAACTATGCCTCTTAACTTACATTCGTTCTCTATCATACTGTAGCTGTCAATTAAAAATGACCCTCCTCTGTAATTTAATAGCCATTCTACATTTATACCTTGCTTTAAAGACCAAAATGCAACACCATAAGACTTTAAATGATCACTTTGAGAAAAATCCATCGGAATCAAAATCTTTTGCGAAAAAATTAATGATGTAAAAATTAATATAAATATGTTTTTTTTCATTTAACTAGCTAACTCCCTTAATCTTAATCTAACTTGATCATAAAATATACTCTTAGGATATTTTTCTAATAACTCTAAATAATAATCAATTGCTAAATCTGAATTTTTAAGTATGTAATCATAAATTTCTCCTTTTAAAATAATTGACAACTCAATATAAATTGACTCTCCTTCCAAGTTATCAACTAAGTCAATTGCCTTTTCATTTTGACCCTGCAAAACCATTATACTAGCTGCATAATATTTTATTACATTTTTTAAAGGCACATCAGACATTTCTATTATTTGAAACGATTTTCTTAAAGCCTCTTCTCTTTTATTTCTTTTAAGTAATAATTGTGACTCTGAAAATAACTTAAATAGCTCTGGTTTATCATTAAAATTAAATAGTAAACTTCTTAATTCTAGTATATCATTGAACCAATAATCATTAAATGATAAATCAGAAAATTCCCTGTTTAAATAATTATCTAAAGAATCTAGATAACCTTCATAAAAATAAATTTGAGCTTTCTTAAATGATAAATTATTTTTTTTCTTTGAAACTCTNTTATCATTTTCATGTTTTTTCAATATTGATTTAGCTTTTTCAATATCACCTTTTGCAACAAAAATATCGATCAGTCTATTTATACTTTCTAAAATATATTTATTATTTCTTTTATTTTTAATAATATCATTAAAATGTATAGACGCACCATCCANATCACCTAAAATTCTATACCTTATTTCTCCTAATCTATAATTGGCTTCAATTGANTTAGTTGAAGTTATTAANGAATCATAAATATTTATTGCTTGATTTAATAATTCAGCCTGATTTTCATCAAAACTTAAATATTCGTTTANAAAAAAACTATTTTGTTTATAAAAACCTGATAATGGTAAAGGATCAGTATTTTTAATAGTTTTTTTTTCATAAATCACAGCTAAATTAAATATAGCCTGTTCTATTATTTTATTTTCNGAATATCTATTTTTATAAATAGTGGTCAGTAATCTCTCAGCTAAAGCNAATTGTTCCTCATTNATTAAGTCATTTGAAAAATCTAAAAGCAATCTGGATTTAACATCATTTTTTATTAATANATCATATGCTTTTTCAAACTGTTTTTGATTAAAATAAAGATCTGATAATAACTTGATGGAATTAGAAGATCTATCTTTTTTTAATTGTTTAATTAAAGATTCTGCAATTTCTGGTGAAGTAACNAAACTAATGATTTTATCAGATACAAAGTTGAATCTATCTGGATTATCATTAACATATAAAAGGTATTCGGATAATGCGTTATTATATGCCATTCTATTTGAATAATATCTTCCCATTTCCATTGAGTAAAAAGCTTTATTTTTAAGAGATTTTCTTATTTCATAAAGTATAGGTTCTGCTTTTTCAAAAACTCCATTTTTAGAATATGTTCCAATAATNATTTTAATTATATTTAGATTTTCTTTTGAATCTTTATATATTTTATCAAATACTTTATCTGCTTCATTTACTTTACCAGCCCAAATATATATTTCTCCTACTTCAATCTGAAAAGTAAAATCATCNATATTAACTTTAGAATATTTTTCTGCATAATCAATCAAAGTCTCCCACTCACCTCTTTGTTTTAANATATTTTTTAATGGTTGAAAGAACTTTTTGTTTCCAGGATCATCCTCATTTATTTCTTTATAAAGTTTTTCTGCTTCTTGCCATAAACCTGCTTTTTCCAAAGATTTTGCGCGAGTAAATTTTGTATAAGATTCTTGCTTATATTTTTTTTTCTCTGAATCGTTTATTCGAAGCATATTTTTATTAAAAATAGTTTGCGCNTCACAAAAACAATAAATAATAATCATTATGCTTAAAGCAAATCTATTCATCATTCTTATTTTCAATTTTTTGAAGTTCTCTAAAATATGTTTTTATCATTTTTTGATTTTCTTTTGTATGCCCCTCATCAAGAGCATCTTCCATGGCCTCTATTAGAAGAATTTTTCTATTACCATAATCTTCTGGTAAACCCGCTGGACCATCATAGATCATACTTTCTCCCTTTTTACTTTTTCTCTTTTCAGAGTAATCTCTTTGACTCATTGATTTTTGAGCATCAAGCATTCTAGATAAAATCTTTTCTTGACGGTCCATTGTTTGTCTATCAATTTTTTTTCTTTTAAAATCTTCAATTACATNATCCATATCNTGCTTTGCTTTACCNAATCCACCGGATTCTTCACCTGGATTTTCAGATAAAAGNTCTTGCAAGGCTTGTTGCAATTGCTGTTGTTGAGCTTGTAATCTTTGCATNATACCTTGTTGATTTTGCATACCCATACCCATCTGCATTTGCATAGTCTGATTATTTATACCNTGTTGCTGAGAAGACATTTCAGATAGTGACTCCATAAAACTTTCAAAACCTGAAGCAGAACCAGTTTCTTGCATCATATCCATTGAAGACATCATTAAATTTGCAGCTTCATTAAGACCCTCAATTGCAGATGATTGTGATTTTCTTCCAGAGGATACCTGTCTTTGTTCGTATTGTGCTATTGCTTTATCCATACTTCCTCTAGCTTTTCCCATTGATCTACTAATTTTGGGTGAAATATGGAATGTTTTTCTTGATAAATCCATNAGTTGTTCAATCGCCTGATTAGTTTGGCTTCTAATTTTTCCTTGATTTACTGCCATTNCTACTAATCTAGGGCTTCTAGATTTTAATGTTTTAGATTCTATAATCATTTTTTCTTGATCTTGTGATAATTTTAATACTCCATTTACTAATCTTTGAAATAAATTCATCATTTCTGCAACAGTTTGATTTTGATATAATTTTTGTATATCATTAACCTTANCAACTAAATCTTCTAAATTTTCTTGTGCCTTTTGACCAGAACCCATTGAATTTTTAAAATCTTGTTTTTGCATTGCTTGTCTGGCATCTGTTAGTTCTTGACTCGTTTCATTGGTAAGATCACTATCTTTAAGATTTTGTAAATCTTCAGCAGTTTGTGGAGAAAATTTCTGGACAGAAGAAATTGCATCTTTCATTGAATCTTCAATTTTNTCAAAATTTTCCTCTAATCTTCTTTCTCTTGAAGCAAGTTCATTCATACTTTCTGTTTTTTCATTTAGATCTTGCATAATTTNACTCTGATCTTTCAACATTTGNTCAAGTCTTTTTGCTAATTCATCCATCTTCTGCTCTGCCATTGCCTGCTGAAACATTTCCATAAACCTATCAATCTGTTCTTCCATTGCCTCAGCATCAAATTCAAANTCTTTCATAGCCTCTAGCATTTGTTCTGGATCCATGCTATCCATAGCTTCCTGCATTTTCTCCATTGCCTNAAGCATCTCTGGAGTCATTATTTCAGATAGNAAATTTTGAAGTTGATCAAATTTCTCCATAAGCTCAGGGCTAACTAATTGGTTCTGATCTGCCATTTCATTGATCATTTCAAATTGTTCTTTAATTTGTTCAATTTGCTCTTGGATATTATCCATTTTTTCTAAAGTCTCTTCAACTTTTTTAACATTTTCCCAAGACATTTCGTCTGATTTCAATAATTCTAATTCAAGATCTTCCATTAATTCTTGAATATCTTCAAGATTCATTTTCATATCTTGAGCCTCAGTTTCAAGAATTTCTTCAGTTTCTTCTAAATCAGAAAATAAATTATCTAATGAAGGATAGCGTGCTACATATTGGGGTGAAATTGTAACTGAAGGCCCTGAAAAATCATTATTATCTTCAACATTTATATNGTAGTGAATTTCATCCTCTGGTCCCAGACTCAATAANCTTATATCCCAACTAAACTTTATCTGCTGTGATTTTAATTCTTTTTNTATATCCTCAATANTATAAATGTATTCTGTCGTATCCTCTTTTAGGTAGTCTGGATGTATAATCTCATATTCTATCCAAGCGTTTGATATCCCATAATCATCAATAATTTGCATATTAAAATCAATTATCATGCGTTCATTTATATCTATTTCACGTTCAGGTGAAAAAATAATTATNTCGGGAGATAAGTCTTTAATTATTGAAAATCTGTATAATGGAGGATTNNTGTTTGCAACCATATTTNTATCTAAACACCAATAAGATAATTCTTGATTGGATGATAAGACAAAATCACCTAATATTTTTTTATCATCTATATTTAAATATATTCTTCCATCATTAGTTAGAATCCAAGCCTTACTTAAAGATTTCGATGCTGATGCGTTAATATTAATTTTACTTCCTTCTAAAGCATTAATATCAGTTATATTACCTGGGTGTATATAAATTTCTTCTTTTGTATAATTTGGTGGTACAATAGTGAACTCTATATTTTGAATGATAGGTCTGTCTCTTACAGTAATTGTATCTTTTATTGATTCAATTGTTCTCCAAGAAGATAAAAAAGATTTATTTTGATACTGCATCCAATAAATTATATCAGAATTAATATTCTTAAATGTATGTTTATAAATATCTTCATAAACCCCAATTTTCTTTTTATGTTTTTTCTCTTTATCGAACCAAATTAATTCTAATGAATCAGGAATTTCACCTACAGCTGCTATAGATATTAATAAAGTATCTCCACCAAGAACTCTTTGATTTCCTGATAATGATACCAAAGAAAAGGGCTTCGGTACAGGGAAGTCTTGATTGGGTTTCAAAATTCTTGTTGTAGCTGGTGCAAATGTTTTGAATTGTATTGTATAAATTGAAAATAAAATGAAAATTATAAATGAAGTGTCAAAAATCTTTTTTTTAGGAATTTCTTCATTTATAACATTAATAGGGATTTCATCTAATTTACTTTTCATTCTATGAACGGCGAGTTTGATCAAAGATGAGTCATTAGAACCAATTAATTTATTATTTTCTAACTGTAATACGTTTAAAATTTTATCTGAAATTAGCTCAGATTTATTTCCAATAAATCTAGCAATATCTTCATCATTCATATTTCCAAAAAACTTATTTCTGTTAATAACATATCTAAAAATGATATAAGAAATAGTAACAAAAGTCAACGTAAAGAAAACTTCCACTATTTTTTGTCTGTTATAATTTTCTAAATAAAAAATTGACTCGATTAGAATAGCAGAAAAAAATAAACATATTAACAAAAGGGTAACATTTAGTAACCCTAATTTTAATTGAGTTAATGCTAACTGGAGCCTAACATTGTTTATATAGTTTTTAATTGAATTCATAGAATTAGTATTTTGATTAATTTTTATCTTAATAAACCATATACTATAATATTTGTTCCCATTTGTAATGCACTTAACCTTACATCTTTTGGATTATTGTGGACTTCAGGATCTTCCCATCCATCACCAAGATCACTTTCATAAGTATAAATGGAGACTAGTTCTTCTTTATAGAATAATCCAAAAGCTTGGGGTCTCTTATTATCGTGCTCGTGAATTTTTGGCAATCCATTTGGCATTGAAAATACAATATTAAATATTTCATGTTCTTTTGGGATTTCAACCCAATCTAGTTCTGGAAAAACTTTTTTCATTTCTCTACGAAAAAACTGATCCATACCATAATTATCATCTGCATGTAGAAAACCACCGCCAATTAAATAATCTCTTAAAAGTTGCGCCTCATTATCTGAAAATTTTATATTCCCATGACCAGTTAGGTAAATATGTGAACTTGAATAAAAATCGTCCTCGCCAATTTTAGCTCTTTTTTCAATTGTATCAATTACTAAATTTGTATTTTCTTTAACAAATTCAAGCAAATTGGGTAATGAACTTGGATCGCTATACCAGTCACCTCCACCGCTATAATGCAACCTAGTTATAGAAAATGCACCAGCAGGAAGATCATCTTTAGCAATCAACAAAGATAAAAAATAAAAGATAAATATTTTAAAATAAATTTTCATAATCAAGTCTAAAATTACATCATTTAAATTATTCTATTTAGGAAAATTAGGCTTATTTCTATTTTTTTTCTTTTCGGATTGAAACTTTTTATTTTTTATACGTTTTTCTTTTGAGCTTCTAGTAGGTTTTGTTTGGATTCTCTTAGGTGGTTTATAATTTCTTTTTTCTATTCTCTTTCTTAATTCTTTCAAGCAATTAATTTTATTTAAATACTGACTTCTATCGCTTTGACATGTAACTTTTACACCAGACTGAATATGAGTTATTCTGACTGCAGATTCTGTTTTGTTTGCATGCTGACCACCTTTACCACTTGATCTAAATGTTTCAACCTTACATTGAATTAATAAATCATTATCATTTTCAGGTAAAATAATTTTCAATCTTAATCATTAACCTTTATAACAATTTTACCCTTGCTATTTCTAGACTCCATTAATTCGTGTGCCATTTTAATTTCATTAAAATGAAAAGTATGACCAACTATAGGTTTGATATTATGTTTTTTAACAAAATCAGTTAAATCAAGCCATAATTTTGTCATTAATTTAGGTTTATTAATTAAGTACCCTAAGTGAGTCGCCATTAAACCCGTTGAAGATTCTCCAAGCTTAGATACTGAAGCTCTAGGAATTGATTTATATGTTTTTATCCAAGATATTGGATTCCATTTATTTAAATCAAGACTCGCAAAACCCGCTACGACTATTCTTCCAAATGGATTTAATAAATTAATACTTTTTTTAAAAACATCTCCCCCAACTACTTCCAAAATAATATCAATACCACCACCATCTCTATCGCTCCGAACTATTTCAGTAAAATCAGTTTTTTTATAATTTATTGGGACATCAACATTTAATTTTTCTAAAAGCTTTATTTTTTTATCGCAACTTGTTGTACCAAAAACCCTACAACCATATGCTTTAGCAATTTGAACAGCAGCTGTTCCAACACCTCCAGCAGCTACCTGAATTAAAACAGAGTCAGATGATTTAATCCTTGCAATATTTACTAATGAGACCCAAGCTGTCATGTAATTAACAGCAAAAGCAGCATTCTGTTCAGAAGAAAAATCTTTTATTGCAGGCAGAGCCTGTATCTCATCAACAACAATATATTCAGCATATGTTCCAAATTGTGTACCAATGACAACATTTTCACCAATTTTTCTGTTAGTACATTTTGATCCGATTGCAACGATTTCACCATAACATTCCATACCTAAAACATATGGTAATTTTGGTGCCCAACCATACAAACCTTTCCTTGATTGAATTTCTGCATAATTCAAACCAATATTTTTAACTTTTATTTTTACTTGATTATTTTTTGGAATAGGTTCCTTTACTTCAACAATTTCTAAAGTTGAAGGTGGACCATATTTTTTTATAAAGTAGGCCTTCGTAAAACCCTCTATAGTTCTTTTAAATCAGACATAAGATTATTTAACATATCTTTAGCATCACCAAAAACCATTATTGTATTATCATAACCGAATAACTCGTTTTGGATACCTGCAAAACCAGGATTCATTGATCTCTTATTAACAATAACTGTTCTTGATTTATCAACATTCAAAATTGGCATCCCATAAATTGGACTTGAAGTATCGTGTCTTGCAGCTGGATTCACAACATCATTTGCACCTAAAATCAATGCAACATCACAGTCCTCAAATTCTGGATTTATTTCATCTAAATCCTTTAATGATTCATATGGAATATTCGCTTCTGCAAGTAGAACATTCATGTGACCTGGCATACGTCCAGCAACCGGATGGATAGCATATAAAACAGTTTTTCCTTTTNCTTCAAGCCATTCAGCTACCTCNCTTGTAGCATGCTGAGCTTGCGCTACTGCTAGACCATAACCAGGAACGATAATTATTTTTTCAGCGGCATCAAAAATCATTGCAGCTTCTTCCGTAGTATAACTCTTTATATTTAATTCTTGTGATTTACCATTTGTGTTTTCTTTATCTCCACCAACAGCACCAAAAATTACATTTGCTAATGATCTGTTCATACCTTTACACATAATTTGTGTTAAAATNAGTCCAGATGCACCAACGAGAGCACCACTAATTATTAAAGCATTGTTCATTAGAACAAAGCCGGTTGCTGCCGCTGCAANGCCTGAATAGGAATTTAAAAGTGAAATAACTACNGGCATATCAGCTCCACCAATAGGAATTGTTAATGTTATTCCAAGGATAGCAGCCAATATTAAAATTCCATAAAAATAGTTTAATTCTGTNGGTAATTGAATAAGTAAAAATGTAAATGCCAACAANATTAATACAAANAAGGCATTAANTAATTGCTGACCNGGATAAACAATAGGCTGNCCAGAAATAAAACCTTGTAGTTTACCAAATGCTATAAAACTTCCNGTTAATGTTAAGGTTCCTATTAANACACTAAGAACTATTGTAATGAGCATAAATGNAGATGGATTAGCAGAAAANTTTGANTANAACTCTGCACTAGCAACCAAAGCAGATGCACCCCCACCAAAGCCATTAAAAATTGCAACAAGTTGAGGCATTTGAGTCATTTCAACTTTTCTAGCTGCAATGCCTCCTATAATAGCTCCTATAAGTACACCTGTACCTATCATTTTAAAATCTAATAGTTCACCAGCATATAATGTTGCAAGTATTGCTACTAGCATACCAAGNGTTGCGATAGCATTACCTTTTCTTGCTGTTTTTGGATGACTCAGCATTTTAATACCAAAAATGAAACATATGGCACTTATAACGTAAGCGATNTTGATATAATTCATAAAAACCTTTATNTCTTTTTCTTAAACATTTTTAACATTCTATCTGTCACCAAAAATCCTCCAACTACATTAATAGTTGCAAAGATAACAGCTACAGTTCCTAATATACTTCCTAAATCACCACCAATTTTTGTTGCAATAATTGCTCCAACAACAGCAATGCCAGAAATGGCATTTGATCCAGACATCAATGGTGTATGTAGTGTTGGAGGAACTTTGTTTATTATTTCATTTCCAATAAAAACAGCAAGTATAAAAACAGTAAAAATACTGATTAAATTTTCCATTTTTAATTGTTCTATATTTATCATTTCGAGAGCTTCCATCTAAATATCTCCTTTTAATGCTTGAGCTGTTTGATCATTTGTAATTTCTCCATTGATAACAAAAATAGATCCAGATATTATTTCATCTTTCATATCTAAATTTAGTTCTCCTTCAGGACACATATAATTAACTAGAGCACTTATGTTTTTAGAATATACTTGACTAGCGTGAATAGGCATCGAGCTAGGGATATTAAATGAACCGTCAATTATTACATCATTTANATTTATAATTTCACCAGGTTTAGTTAACTCACAATTGCCGCCATTTTCAGATGCAAGATCCATAATTGNTGAACCGCCTCGCATACCATGAACCATATCTTTAGTAATAATCTGAGGTGCTGGCCTCCCAGGTATTAATGCTGTTGTTACAACTAAATCTGATTTTGCAATATGATCTTTNAGCANTTCAGCCTGCTTTNTNTTATATTCTTCTGATGTTTCCTTAGCATAGCCTCCTTTNCCAACCCCATCATTNTCATCTGATGGTACTTCAACAAATTTTGCNCCTANACTCTCAACNTGCTCTTTTACAATTGGNCTAACATCAAAGGCCTCNACTTGNGCACCTAATCTTTTAGCAGTTGCAATNGCTTGAAGACCTGCTACACCTGCTCCAATTATCAATACTTTAGATGGTTGAATTGTTCCAGCAGCAGTCATCAGNAGNGGCATATATTTTGCAATATGTCCCGCACCAATTAGAATCGCTTTNTANCCTGCAATATTACTTTGAGAACTGAGAGCATCCATCTTTTGAGCAAGCGTAGTCCTTGGTACTAAGTGCATTGATATACCTGTTATTTTTTTATCAATGANTTTTTNAACTGTTTCTTTTTCCATTGTTGTCTGAAAAAATGAAACAAAAGCTGAACCATTTTTAATCATTTCTGATTCGTGAATACCAATNTTTTCATTCATCAATGGAGAATTAACCTTAAGGATGAGATCTGATTTAGAAAANAATTCTTTGACATCATCTATAATTTTTGCTCCTGCAGATTCATATTCATTATCAGNTATAAATGANCCTGCTCCNGCATTAGTCTCAATNATGACTTCAATACCTTTTTTAATATATTCTTTTACAGTAGATGGTATAACTGCTACGCGTTTTTCATTTTTTAAAATTTCTTTTGGAACACCTATTATCATTGCATTTTTCCTTAAATCTATAGAATTGAAATTTAATGTATTTTTTTTATTACTATAAAAATAAAAAAATAATTTAGAAAATTAAATTGAAATTATATTTTGTTGTAATTTTGTGTACTATGAAATCAGTTAAATATTCATCAATAAAAATAGGAGATCCCCAAAAAGCTATTGTTGCTATTCACGGATTCAAAGGCAATTCAAAAAGTTTTCATTTTTTGTCAAATACCATGGAAATTAATAATATTGAATGGTTTTTCCCCGAAGCTCCCTATCTAATTGATAAAAATATAACTACTCGATCTTGGTCATATGAAATTTCTGAAGGTGACTACGATGTAACAAAAACAAAAGAACAATTTCCAATTTTCCTAGAAGAAAAAGTTTTTTCAAAATACCATCCTAAAAATGTATTTTTTATAGGTTTTTCACAAGGCGCTGTAGTATGCTACGAATTTGTATTATATTTAAATTTTAAAATTGGCGGCGTATTTCCAATAGCAGGTTTTTTTAGAAACTCAAAACTAAAAAAATCTAGATTCCATCCTATACAAATAAACACACCCATTATTATTGGACATGGAATTAAAGATGATATAGTTTCTGTTGAACAATCAAGGTTCATTTATAAAACTTTAAAAAATCAAAATGCTAATGTAAAATTAGTAGAATATAATGGTAGGCATAAAATAAACTTAGATTATCTAAAAGAAATTACTAAGTTAATCAATGATTAATTAAAAATTACGTATTACATTTAATAATATATATATTAATAGTTGTTTTTAATTTTGATAGTAATCATTTAAATATAAAAAAGGATACTGTATGAGCGTAAGAGTAGTTGACAATAAATTGTTTATTTTTAATCCCTCAACAGGAGAAGATATTGGTACAATAAAATCAAACTCTAAAAATGAAATTAGCGATATTATTGACATAGCTTCAAAAAAAGCATCTAACTATAATCATTCATCATTTTACACGCGAACACAAAATATTAATCGTTTACGAAAATCATTAATTCAAAATATGGACGATTTTATTGATATTATTTGCAAAGAAACAGGTAAGAAATATGAGGAAAGTTTAACAGAAATACTTACATCAGTAGAATATATGAAGTATGCTGTCAAAATATTACCTTCTACATTGAAACCTAAAAAAAGAAAATCAGGTATTTTATTTAATAAACGAGCATCTATTAGCTATGAACCACATGGAGTAGCCGCATTAATAACACCATGGAATTACCCGCTTATTTTAACTATTACTCCTATAACAGATGCTCTCCTTGCAGGAAATACTGTTGTAATCAAACCATCAGAGCAAACTCCATTTACTGTTAAATTAATTAAAGAACTATGGGATTCATGTTCAAATGAACCAGATTTACTTCAAGTAGTATATGGTTGCGGAGATGTAGGAAATGAAATTGTAAAATCTAAAAAAACAAATATAGTTTCATTTACTGGCAGTACAGTTGTGGGAAGAAAAATTGCCGAAACCTGTGCTACATTATTGAAGCCAGTTATTCTTGAATTAGGAGGTAAAGATCCTATGATTATATTAGATGACGCAAATATTGAACGTGCTGCTAACGCTGCATTATGGGGAGGATTGAGTAATGCTGGACAAACTTGTACATCTATTGAAAATATATTCATACATAGTTCAGTCAAAAAACAATTCATATCATTCTTGAAAGATGAGATTAAAAAACTTGATACTGGTCCCAGTTCAACAGATCATATTGGTTCAATAACAGTAGAAAACAGTAAAGATAAAATTCTATCTCAGATTAGTGAGTTAAAAGATGATGTTGAAATGATTCAAGGTTCAGTAAATGAAAACTCAGGTTGGTTTATACCTCCAACAATAATAATTGATCCACCTTCAAATGCAAAAGTAATGCAAGAAGAAACATTTGGACCAGTCATGACCCTAAATGAATTTGATGATATAAATGAATTAATAACAAAAATAAATCATCAAAACGAATATGGACTTAGCGCGAGTATTTTTACAAAAAATAAATTAAAAGCAAAACAAATTGCAAAAAAACTTGTCACAGGTACTGTTAATATTAACGATGTTTTATCACATTATGGTATATCTGATCTACCTTTTGGTGGTGTTGGAAGTAGTGGTTTTAGTAGAGTTCACGGCAAAGAGGGATTAATCGCATTCTGTAGAATTAAAAGTCTCCTTGAAGATAGATTCTCTTTAAAAACAGAACTATGGTGGTATCATAAAAAAAATCTATACATTAAACTTGTCAAAAAATTTATTAAATTTTACTATAATTAATGATCAATATAGATTGTAATTTAAATTGTAGTTTAAAAAATCATGTTATTTACATTATAAGGAAATATAATTATGCTTAGATATACTAAATTTTTTTTAGCTTTATTTGTTATAAATTTTGTCTTTTGTTATAACCCACCTCAAAAAAGTGACCTGCTAAATATTCCTTATGAAAAATTCACTTTATCAAATGGATTAGATGTTATTCTTCATCAAGATCATAGTATTCCTATGGTATCAGTTAATGTATGGTACCATGTAGGATCAAAAAATGAAAAACCTGGTAGAACAGGTTTTGCTCATTTGTTCGAACATCTTATGTTTGAAGGTTCTAAACATCATGACTTTAATTTTGCACAACCAATTGAAGAAATTGGAGGTACTGATAATGGTTCTACATCAACTGATAGAACAAATTATTGGTCAAATGTTCCAAGTAATCAGTTAGAACTAGCTTTATGGTTAGAATCTGACAGGATGGGATTTTTATTGGATGTTATGACAGAAGAAAAACTAGACAATCAAAGAGATATTGTTAAAAATGAGAAAAGACAAAATTATGATAATACACCTTATGGAATGGCTTGGGCGGTAATTCCTGAAATGATGTTTCCTGAAGGTCACCCCTATAGTTGGATACCCATTGGAAGTATGGAAGATTTATCTGCAGCATCATTGGATGATGTATCAGATTTTTTTAGAAAATTTTATATACCTAATAATGCTTCATTATGTATAGCTGGTGATATTGATATTGAAAAAACAAAAACTCTAGTTAAAAAATATTTTAGTTCTATCGCAAGCGGAAAACAGATTGATAAAATGGAAGCTCATCCAGTTAAGCTTGATGGAATATCAAGAAAAACAATTTATGACAATGTTAATTTAGGAAAAATAATATACGGTTGGCATTCACCTCCTCTTTATAAAAAAGGAGATGCTGAACTTGACCATTTAGCTAATATCTTGACAGCTAGCAAGGTTTCAAGGTTATACAAATCCTTGGTTTATGAACAACAAATTGCTCAAGATGTAGAAGCATTCCAATGGTCAAGAGAAATTGGTAGTACTTTTCACATTGTTGTTACAGCAAAGGAGGGTGAAAGTTTAGAAAAAATAGAACAAGCCCTTGATTTAGAACTTAATAAAATTATTAAAATGGGTATTAGCCACAAAGAACTTGAACAATCAAAAACTCAATGGGAAGCAAGATTCATAAGAGGCCTTGAACAAATTGGAGGTTTTGGTGGAAAAGCTGATATTTTAAATGGATACAATGTAATGCTTGGAGATCCTGGAAAATTTAATTGGGATCTCGAAAGATATATGGATGTTAGTATACACGATGTTAGGTCTGCTACAAAAAATTACCTTGATATGAATAATAGAATTATTCTGAAAATATTGCCTACAGAAGATTTTTATTCTATTGAAGAAACAATTGATAGAACAATAAAACCTGAGGCCAGTCAAAAAACTTCATTTTCTGCCCCTGAAATATCTAAAACTACTTTGCAAAATGGACTTGATATTCTTGTCATCGAAGATCACGATTTACCTCTAGTTGAAGTTACTGTGGTTTTAAATAGTGGTTGGGCCTCAGATCCAAATGAAAAACCTGGTTCAGCGTCGCTTACAGCTGATCTGTTAGATGAAGGAACTAAAAGACGAAATGCTATGGAAATATCAGAAGAAGCACGTGAATTAGGTACAAATATTGGTACAAGTAGTTATTTTGATGCTACCTTTATCAGTTTTAATTCCTTAAAGAAAAATCTTGATTCTTCCTTGGATTTATTTGCAGATATATTGCTTAACCCTCTTTTCCCAGAAAATGAATTAAAAAGAAAAAAGAAAGAATATCAAGGAAGAATTAAACAAGAATCAAAGCAACCTATAGTATCAGCAGTAAAACATTATTTTAGACTATTATTTGGAGAAAATCATCCATACGGCCAACCGTACACTGGTACAGGAACAGAAAAATCAATCAATGCAATTTCAAGATCAGATTTAATAGATTATTATAAAAAAAATTATTTTTCTAACAATGCAACTGTTATTGTAGTTGGCGACATAACACTTGAAGAAGCAGAAAATAAAATAAATCAATATTTGGGTAGGTGGAATAGCGGAAATTCAGTCTTGTCAGTGGTTCCATCCCCAGAAGAAAGAACAAAAAGAGAAATTTACCTAATTGATAAACCCAATGCTTCTCAAAGTGTTATAATCATGGGCAACCACGGTATAAAGAGAAATGATCCAGATTATTTAGCGACCTATGTTATGAATACTGCACTGGGTAGTCAATTTACAAGTAGGCTTAATATGAATTTGAGAGAAGATAAAGGTTATACATATGGGACTGGGTCGTTTTTTTCTAGTAGAAAAGGTGTTGGACCTTTTGGTTGTTATGCACCCGTTCAAACAAAATATACTAAAGCAGCAATTAGAGAAATGATAAAAGAATTATCTGATATTAGTAAATCAAGACCACTAACTAATAAGGAAGTTGAAAACACTAAGAATAATCTTATAAATAAATTTCCAAGAAAATTTGAAAGTCTATCATCTATATCTGATGAGGCCTCAGATCTAGTTATGTTTAATTTATCCGAATTCGCCTGGGAATTATATATTGAAGATGTAAACAAAATCACAGGAGCAATGGCAACACAAGCTGCTAAAGATCATATTCATCCAGAAAAATTTCTTATTGTTGTTGTTGGTGATAGAAAAGAAATTCAAAATGATATTGAAAATCTCAATTTAGGTGATTTATATTTTCTTGACGAAAACGGGAATCCAGTAGATTAAAAGTATGTCAAGAAGTAGCATTAAAGCATTTGCTCCTGCTACTGTAGCAAATGTAAGCTGTGGTTTTGATGTATTGGGATTCGCTGTAGAAAACCCAGGTGATGAAGTAGAAATTGAATTAACAACAAAACCTGGAATTGAAATAACTTCTATTTTAGGAGATAAAGGTAAGCTTCCCACTGATCCAAAATTGAATAGTGCTAGTGTTTCAATACAGAGTTACTTTGATTACATTGGCTATAATGATGGCATCAAAATGATTCTAAATAAAAAAATGCCAATAAGCTCAGGAATGGGATCAAGTGCTGCTAGCTCTGTAGCTGGTGTATTTGCTATTAATGAAATACTAAATAATCCGCTAAATAAAAAAGACCTACTCAAATTTGCACTTCAAGGAGAAAAAATTGCTTGCGGTAGCGCGCACGCCGATAATGCTGCAGCATCATTACTAGGTGGTTTTATTTTAGTTAGAAGCTATGACCCCTTAGATATTGTATCATTAGAATACCCAAAAGATTTAATTGTTATTGTAATTCATCCTCAATTAAAAATCGATACAAAAGCTGCAAGAAAACTAATCAGTTCAAATATAAAATTAAATAGCGCAGTATCGCAATTAGGAAATATTGCTGGATTAATTTCCGGATTATCACAAAAAGATTATAATTTAATTTCGCGTTCTTTAATTGATGTTATTGCTGAACCAAAGAGATCAAAATTAATCACAGGCTATCAAGAAATTAAAAAAACTGCCATTGATTTTGGTGCAATAGGCTGCGGTATATCTGGTTCAGGACCATCAATCTATGCATTATCAACTAATCTTAAAAAAGCTGAAAATATTGCTTTTGAAATGAAAAATAAATTTAAAAGTTTTGATATTGATTCAAATTATTATGTATCAAAAATAAATGATACTGGTGCAAAAATAATTAATAAATAATATGAAAGAAAAATACACCTCATTTAAACAATTTTATCCTTACTATTTATTAGAACATGTGAATCCAGTATGTCGAAAACTTCACTTCCTAGGAACATTGGGTGTAATTATATTAATTATAATTTCATTTTTCAATACAAGTTTTTTACTTCTTGTACCATTATGCGGATATGGTTTTGCGTGGATTGGGCATTTTTTCTTTGAAAAAAATCAACCCGCTACTTTCAAACATCCCATGTATAGTCTAATTGGAGATTGGGTGATGTTTAAAGATATTATTATTGGAAAAGAATTACTAAATCCGAATTTAACAAAGGGGAACTCTAATGAAAAAAATTAATTTTGAAAATAAATATTCCAAATTTTCAAACCATTGGTCGCCCAGAATAATTGCTGAAATGAACGATTACCAATTTAAAATTGCTAAAATTCAAGGTGAATTTGTATGGCATAATCACAAAGATACTGATGAAACATTTATTGTTTTGGATGGAGAAATGAAAATGAAAATGAGGAGTGAAACAATTATAATCAAATCAGGTGAGATGTTTGTAGTTCCAAAAGGAGTAGAACATAAGCCCTGTGCTGATAATGAGTGTAAGATTTTAGTCATTGAGCCTAGAGGCGTAATTAATACGGGAGATAAGATAAATGAACTAACAATCGAACAGGAACAATGGATTTAAGTAATTTGAAAATATTTTTAATGAAATCAACGATATCATCATTTATTTGTTTACTATTTCTTAACACTTTATTTTCCAATGAAAATCAGGAACTAATGCAACTGTGGCAAATAATGGAAAAAAAAATTACAATTGATTTAAAAGAAGATTTTTCTAACAAAAATATAATTGGATATTTGAGTTATTTTGCGCCTAATTCAAATATAAATATATATCAACGTGGAAAAGACACATCGGGTAAGGACGGTCAAGGGAAAACCATAAAAGTATTTAATGGAAATATCTTTTGTTCAATAATTAGAGCTAGAATTCCAGCAAAAATTATGGCAAAAACACTCTTTAAAAGATTAGCTAAGCAAAATTACAAAAACTCAGAAATTCAATTATTAGCAATAGATTACAATGATGGAATGCTGAAAGGGTACATTAGAATAGAACGATACAACACAATGAATGAAAAATATATGTCAGCAAAAGGATTATATACATTTAAAAATATAAATCAAGAATGGTATATTACTGAGATATCAACTTTTGATGATAATTCTTTGTCAGATAATTTAATAGACTTAAAAAATATGTGGTATCCAAAAAAAAAAGAATGAAATATGATCATTGATGTTTTACTCCCTGTTTCTCTTTTATTTATAATGTTTTCGTTGGGTTTAGAGCTAAGCATTAATAATTTCAAAAATGTTATTAATAATCCGTTAGCATTTTCTTTAGGAATATTGAATCAAATGATTGTTTTGCCTTTAGTAACATTTACAATAATAATTATTTTTGGATTATCAACCGAAATTGCAGTTGGGCTAATGATATTGTCTTGTTGTCCAGGTGGTGTAACATCCAATATAATTACAAAGATTTCAAAAGGTGATACTGCCTTATCAATATCATTGACAGCAATTGTTAGTATTATTTCTGTATTTTCACTTCCTATGATAGTTGGCTTTTCAATGAATTATTTTATGGTTAAAAGTGCTCCAGATATAAATATATTGAATCTTGCAGTTACAATGTTCTTAATTACTACACTTCCTGTATTATTAGGCTTATACATTAATGAGAGATACAATAAATTTTCAACCTCATTTGCTCCTTTAACCAATAAAATTTCCTCATTTTTATTTGTAATTATTGTAATAGGTGCCTTAGCAAGTGAATGGAATACTTTTATAAATAATATTTATTCATTGGGTCCTGCTATTGTAACTCTAATTTTATTTATGGTATTCATTGGTTACTATAGCCCAAAATTATTTGGCATTAATCAATCACAATCAATCACAATTTCAATTGAATCTAGTATTCAAAATGCGACGGTCGGAATTACAATCGGTAATATAATACTTAATTATGATAAAGGAATATCTATTCTTAGTCTTCCATCTGGTGTATATGGTATTATGATGTATTTAATATGTTTGCCTGTAATGTTTTTTATTTTAAAATCTCAATCTAATAGAGCAGATTAATATAAAAATGGAAAAAGTTTTTGTTAGCGGAGGCACAGGTTATATAGCTCTTCATTGTATAGCTAAATTAATTAAAAATGGCTATAGGGTTAAAACATCTCTAAGATCACTAAATCGAAAAAATGAAGTTATTTCAAGTATATCAAATATTGTTAATTGTGAAAATAAAATTGAATTTTGTGAATTAGATTTATTAAAAGACAAAGGTTGGAATAATGCTATAAAAGAGTGTCAATATGTTTTACATACAGCTTCTCCAGTATCTTTATTATTAACACATGATCCAAATTCTTTAATAAAACCAGCTGTTGATGGATTAGAAAGATGCCTTAAAGCAGCTGTAAAAAATAAGGTTAAAAGATTTGTCATGACATCTTCTTTTTCAGCAATTGGGGCTGGATCAAAAGATTTTGAACTAGATGACAATAATTGGACTGACTTAAAAAATCCTAATATTAGCCCCTATGATATAAGTAAAACAAAAGCAGAAATGTTTATGTGGAAATATATAAATGATTTAGACGATTCAATGAAAATAGAAGTTTGTAGTATTAATCCAGTTATTGTTATTGGTCCTTCACTATCAAAAGATGTTGGTGTATCTAATACTGTTATAAAAAAATTACTTGATGGTTCATCTCCTATGGCACCAAAATTTGGTATAAATTTGGTTGATGTAAAAGATGTTGCTGATATGCACGTCGAAGCAATGGTTAATAAACAAGCATCAGGAAAAAGATTTTTATTATCAGCAGAAACGATGTGGTTTCCAAAAGTTTCTAAAATATTAAGAGATAATCATTTCATCAAAGCTCCAAGATTTACTGCTCCTAATTTTTTAATAAAAATTTTAGCAATATTTGATAAAGAGTTAAAAATTGTCTTATTTTATTTAGGATTTAAAAATAGTTTACGTTCAAATAATGCATCAAAAATTTTAAACTGGAAACCAAGGAAGATTAATAAAGCTATTATTGATACAGCTAAACAATTATATGATTTTGGAATACTTAAATAGGAAGATCTCTAATGAAAAATTTAAAAAATAAAACCGTTTTAATCACAGGTGGTGCAAGAGGAATAGGTAAACAAATTGCAATTGAATTTGCAGCGCAAGGATGTAATATTATAATCTGCGATTTAGACAAATCAATTTTTAATAAAGATAATTTCAAATCAAATATTGAAGATATAGAAAATTTTGGAGTTTCTTGCTGGGGATATAATTTAGATGTAACACAATATCAAGATATTGTTAACATTCGAAAAAAAATTTTAGATAATGTTGGTAAAATCGATATACTAGTCAACAACGCTGGTGTTGTTTTTGGAGGAAAATTTTTAGATATCTCTATTGATCAACATAAATTAACTTATGATGTTAATACCCAAGGTGTTGTTAATATGCTCCATGTTTTTTTAAAAGATCTAATAGATAGTCAAGAATCACATATTGTTAATATAGCGAGTGCTTCTAGTTTTACAGCTTTACCAAGTGGTGCAACTTATGCTTCAAGCAAGGCTTCGGTAAGTATTTTATCTGAATCTTTACGCTTGGAATTATTAAAAGATGGTAATCAACACGTCGGGATGACAATTGTTTCACCAGCATATGTTAATACTGGCATGTTTAATGGAGTTCAAGAACCAAGATTCATTCCAATGTTAACCACAAAAAAGCTTGCTACAAAAATTGTTCAAGCTGTGATAAAAAATAAACTCCTTGTTTTGGAACCGACTTTTGTAAAATTTATACCTTTGTTAAAAGCTATTTTACCAAGATTTTTATATGATTTTGTTGGTGATATATTGGGCGGCTATAATACTATGGATTTATGGAAAGGTCACTCGAAAAAGTAAAAATTATTTTAATTTAAAACGTCCAATTCTCTTAAATTATTTAAAAATCTATCAGCTGTTTCTGAATTTTTTTTATAAAAAACAGCAGGCATTCCAATTGGTGATTGAATAATTATATCATTTCCTTCCTGATTCAAATTATATTCTTCTGATGTCCATAAATGAACCCAATTTCCTTTTGGTAGATAGCAATTCACTTCATCACTATTTTCATTTAAAACTGGACAAATCATAAATTCACTTCCTAACATAAACTGTTCACTTTCTAAATTGAGAATATTCTTATCATTTGGATAGTGTAAAAATGGATGCCTAATTATTGGAGAACCATTTTTAAATGATTCTTTCATAAGTGTTTTTCTATAAAATGATAATGAGGAATAAACTTTTGCCATTTTTGCAAAATGAATCATTGTTTCATCATCGGAATAAACTTGGTGATTATCTTCAGGTCTATTACCTTCGTGAGTCCTGAAAAATGCAGTAAATGCATTCAATTCTGCCCAACGCATAAATAACTCTTTTGATCTTATATACTTTAAAAATGGTGTTTTAATAGCAGTATAACCACCTATATCACTATGATTTAAAGAAAAACCAGATAAACCAGAACTCAATAAACCTGTCAGTGCAGTTTTAATTCCATCATAATTATCCCAAGTTACTAGTTGATCTCCAAGCCAAAATAATGATGTGTTACTTGGACTTTGTGTAAAACCTGAACGACTAAAAAATAAAAAATCATTTTCTTTATTTAAATTGTATATAATATCAGAATTAAATTCAGACCAAATAGTAGGATAATAATTATGCATAGTATTACCGCTCTTACCTGAGAATAATTCAGAATAATAAGGTAAAGCTTCTCCAAAATCTGCCATCCATCCATGGATTCCTAATGAAAGCATATTTTCTTCTATTAAATTTTTATACCAATTTTTTGCTTTTGGATTTGTTAGATCTATTAAGCTTGCTGAAAATGTTGTTATATCTAAATCATATGGAATACCCAAACTATCTTTAACAAAATATGAGCTGTCTAAAGCTATTTTATAATAATTTATTTTATGATTTTTTTTATTTTTTACATCCGTTAAAAATGGATTTATGTAAGTTAAAACTTTAATATTTTTCTCATTAAAATTTAAAACTAAAGAATCCCATTGAGGATAATGATCTTGATCTAATTCCCAATTCCACCATAGCTGCTTTCCAAATTCAGTTATTCTCTGACCAACCCAATCTTGCAACCAAACTCCAGCTATTGGTACATCTTTTTCTAATAATGTATCTATAATTTTACCTACACGCTTTGTTCCTCCTTGAATACCAATTATAGCACCATTTTGGGACCAATCAGGTAGCGGTTTCATTTTCCCTGAAAAATTAGTATATTCATCAATTATTTCAAAAGGATCATCCGACTTTATTATTCCACCTTTCATTAAATTTGAAAATACAGATATAGAAATTGAATGTTGATTTGAAAAATCAAATATTGAATATTCCAGGTTTTTTAAATAAACTGAATTTAAATTACTAGAAATGTAATGAGGCACTGGAGCATAAGACGTAAATTCATTACCTCCTGAATTTGCAATCAAATCAATTATAAACGTTATAGGTTGCTTCCCTCTACCAATGCCTTGCTCTGAAACAAAAATTGGAACAATTTTACCTTTTAAATTAAAGTTTGTAAATTGTTCTCCAAACCCATAAATAAACTCATTTTTGCTTGAGCTGTAATGTAAATTAACTCTATTACAAAATGACCTATCTAATTCAATTTCATAAGCAAGATGCGATTCACTTTCAGGATATAAAATAAAACTGTATGGTACTTTTATTTTTTTATTTTTATTTTTTAAATAACCAATAAGAACTAATGAGTCATTAGAAACATATATCTGATCAATAAATTGATACTCAAATCTCATCTCAATTTTATCTTTAATAAAAAAAGAACCATGATCTTCTTTAACTTTTTCTTTAGCTTTAAAACCTGTTATAAAGGCCTTATTTTCTAAGCTTTTCCAAATTATATGATTTAAATTATTATTTTTAAACAAAGAAAAGGATATTTTTGTAGAATCAAATTTTAAAGAAAATTTTCCAAAATTATAATTGGAAATGGCTTTTAAATTATCATTTAAATCGATAGTATTTTTTGAAAAGCTTATATTTATAGAGATTAATAATACTACAAATATAAAAGTACTTTTTATATTCTTTTTAATTAACATTTTTTAATTAATGTATATTCTGGTTTGAGTAGATATTAACAATTATAACACCAAATACAATTAATAATAAACCTAATATTGATTGCCATTTTAATATTTGACCATAGATGAAATAACTAAACAAGGATATCAAAAAAATACCTAGTCCAGACCAAGTTGCATAAACTATCGCAATTGGTATAGTTTCCATCGCAAATGTTAAAAAATAAAAAGCTAAGAAATATGCAATTGATAAAATTATTGTTGGTGTAGGTTTTGTAAAATTTTCTGACGAAGACAATAACATTGTTGCACAAACTTCACATATTATTGCTAAAAAAAGATAAAAATAAGTCACACTTTTATATTATTTAATTTATCAAATTGGTTACAAAGATAAAATGAAATGAATATAGAGAAAATTATATAAAAGAAAAATAAAAACGAATAAAGACTGTTAAGTCCATACCAAGAAAAATCTTGAATCAGTAAAATAAATGAAACTATTAATAACTTTAATAAATCAACTAAAACTGCATATTTTTTATTATCTAAAATTGATGTGAAAGAAAATATGTTTATTAATAAAAATAAAGCATATAAATAATACATAGATGTATCTACATCTGGAATAATAATAAATAGATGAAACATTAAAAATCCGGTTATAATAAGCTGTAACCAACCCCAATAAATTACTTTATATGAATTATATACTCTATACTTGGTTTGCTTTGATGGATCAGTAGTTTCTAATAATGGATACCTTTTAATAACGTCTGTCGGCCTCCAACCCGTTGGCATAAACCATATTTTAATTTTATCTTTTAACATTTTAGTTTTCCAACAATCTTTAGCTAATTGAGTTATATGTTTAAAATTGATTATTATAGGATTCCAAGTTGAAGTAGGTCTTAAAATCCCATAAACAGGCTTTATATGATCTAATTCTTTTTGAAAAGTTCCAAAAATCTTATCCCATATAATGAAAATTTGACCATAATTTTTATCAATATATTCTGGATTTATGGCATGGTGTACTCTATGATGAGATGGGGTAACAATAAAATATTCTAAAAAACCCATCTTGTTAATCAATCGAGTATGGTACCAAAATTGTAAAAATAGATGTATTGGAGCTATAATTGCAAAAACTTGTGCAGGTATCCCAAATATAGCTGCGGGTATCCATANAAANGTAAAAAATTTNATAGTATCAGANANTGATTGNCTCAAAGCACAAGATAAATTNAATTCTTCACTACTNTGATGGATTAAATGCCGATTCCATANAAAATTNACNCTATGACTAAANCGATGNGACCAATATCCNGCAAAATCTTGNATTATNAATGCTANAATAATNGAGATCNATAAAGATTNAAATTTTATAATNGTNAAATTATCNACAAACCAAGTATAACTTATCAAAACAAAACTAAATTTAATGGCATCTTTAATNGTNTTACTCATNCCTGAGCTTAAACTTGAAATCATNTCTTCAGAATTATTTATNTTTACNCCTTTATATTTTGCAAAAGCCATTTCAATTAAAATTAAAATTATAAAAATTGGAATTGCAAAAAATAATGATTGAACATAAACGTTCATAAAATTATTTTAATCCAATTTCTTGCAATCTTTGATCCAAGTATTCTCCAGCAGTNAAATCATTTGATAATTTCACATTATCAAGNGGATGTAAAAATAATGGCATTGACATACGTGGTATGTTTTTGTTTTTGTTATCAGGATTAATTACTCTGTGTGTTGTNGAAGGATAATAACCATTNGAGGCCATTTGAAGCATATCTCCAATGTTAACAACTATTAACCCNGGGTCG
Source organism: Fidelibacterota bacterium (assembly GCA_002704045.1). Classification (GTDB taxonomy): domain Bacteria; phylum Fidelibacterota; class Marinisomatia; order SCGC-AAA003-L08. The sequence continues at coordinate 4,397 of PAFF01000078.1, read as the reverse complement.
CAAGGAACTTCGTACCAGTTGTTATNATTATCTAATGCTTGNAANCCTGAAGAAGTTGCNGATATAAGTACAGTTATTAAGTTAATATCCTCATGCGCTGCTGCTCTGACTTCATTTTTATCATCNGAATNTCTCAAAGGGGGATAATTAATTATTCTAAACAAATTTCTTTCACTATTTTCTACCATTTTTGAAAGAGGCATTGAAAAACTGGATTTAATATCTTCAGGAGTATTTAATTCAATCCAATTTAGTAAATTTTCTGCTAATGTGCATAAATCNNNATATAAGNCTTTTGTTTGTTTTNATGTANTATCNGGACACTGACCAACAGCATAATAATTAAAAAATTCTTTTAAGTCTCTAAAATTATAATCTTTNGCATGCTCAGTTCCAAAAGGGAAATAACCATCTTGAGNCTGCTTGTTCTTATCATATAAGAAGTTATGTTTAATNTCAGAGTTAAAGAAAGATTCCCATTTTTGATAAACTGAATCNACAAGCTGNATATCAATAGGATGGTTTTTGACTACAGCAAATCCAGTTTCTCTNAAAGAATTTGTAAAATTTAAAGATGCAAATTCTGAATTATAATCAACTATTTCAATTTTTTTAGCCATTAAAATACATTTTNTTTTATAATAATGTATTCTTATAAAAGTATCATTTCAAATTATTTTTCTATAATTTTATTCTAAAATAATACTTACAATCGCAACTATNTCTAAAATATTAACAAGACTGTCTTCATTCATATCCGCTAAATATAAATTTGATGGATCTATAACAATTTCTTCTAAAATATGCTGNACAACTAATACAATATCTAAAATATTAACTAATTCGTCCATGTTTATATCACCTAATACATATTCACTTTCTATTACAGGTGTTCTAGTTGTTATAAATAANGCTGAATAGTCATTTAATGTTCTAGCAGCTGTNGGNTACTGATTATTAAATGTGTATTCNATACCAATGGTTCCATCGTGATTTTCTAAACCAANACTGCAATATGCACCNTGTATAACAGCATCCCAGTTTCCAACAGGATAACTACCCGTAGATGTNTTATTAAACTCTTTATACTGCATTAACATTTCATCATCANCAGTTGGTGTCTGATTACTTGTATTGTATAAAATTAATTGAAAACTTTCTATTGAATTACTATTAAATGTTCTCATATCGGACCATTCAATAATATAGTAATCATTGTCTGGAGANGAGTAAGCAAAAACATCACCTCCACTTGTTGTTTTTAAATCATCCCAAAAAACAGCAACCATTGGAGATGGACCACCTGCGCCTGGTAACTCATAATTTCTAAATGATTCCATGTTTGTTTCTCCAAANGTAATCCAACCATTACTACATATTGTTATTTCATCGTATTCAATACCATAAAANGTAAATGNAAATGGTAATGAAACCGTAGAAATGCTATTACTATATTCTCCATTACCATTATCGTTTAATCCAANATCAAAACCATCTCCACCATAACCAGGATCTATTTCAATCCAATTATANGTTGGTGCTAGGTCGTAATCTGTATCAAAATGGTCATAAATATAATAACCGTATTGGTCGGGTCCAAGCGGATCAGTGACTGAAACAGTTCCAAGCTGAATAGAAAAGTTAACCTTCTGATTATAGCCTAGGTCATTATTTAATACAATCTCAAAATTAGCAACAGATCCATTNATTATGCTTGAATTAGCNGTTATAACAAAACTATTTAAAGATAATCCATCTTGGTTTGGATCGATCGTATTCCAANTAGAACTATTACCATTTATTTGTAAACCTGGCATTGAAGTAGATAGAGTACCACTTAAATCATTAATTTGCGTAGTGCCTTGATTGTATAATGATATGAAAACTTGACAACTTTCACCTGGTTCCAATACCCCATTTAAATTATCATCTTCTAAAATTAATATATTAGACAAGTCCATTTTTGCACCAGATACTGATGCAGGTACTATGATATCCCAATTATTACCTTCAGAATTTAAATTTAAACGCAATTCTAAATCTGTCGCATCTAATANGTCTTCATTTAATTGAANTGAAAATGTGATTAAATCACTATTTGAATTAGAATCAACGCTACCGATATTGACTGACTCGNTTAGGATNTTAACANGTTNNGAATTAGANAAAAGATTTACATTTAAANTGCTNACTGAGGATGAGCCTGAATTCAATAACCTAAATTGCATGTCAAAAGTTTCTCCAGCGTTAATTATACCATCACCATTACCAGCATCATCTAAAATAGCTATTTCTGAAGATGGTAGAGATAGCACTACATCATTATTGGAAATAGAAATAGTAGACTGAGATGGTTTGTGATCTTGCTTTACAACTGTCACTAAAATTTCTCCAGAACCAGTATCATCAAACTCTAAAGTAGCAATTCCACTTGAATTAGTATATGCTGAAACAAAAATTTCATCATTACCCTTTAATAGAGTTACGTATGCCTCATTAACTCCAAGACCATTTTCATTAAGCACTTCAACATTAACAAAATTAGAACCAGACTGAATAGTTGATACATGATTTACTGTTATGAGTTGAGGACGCTTTGTCCATAAATGTGTAGAAGCATCACCCATGAGATTATTCCAATAAGAAAATAAATTAACATTATTACTAGGATTGGATGGATAAATATTATTTAAAACTAATTTACCATAGGCAACAGCTTCTCCTGCAGTGTAGTTTTGTTCATTAAATATTCCTTCAAACATACCCATATTGATTATATTATTAAAGGCAGTATGTGTATATATGGTAGCAGTTCCAACTGCCGCTACGGCTCCTACAGGAGCGTTCGGTGTTCCTGAACGCAATAAAGTTTCTGTTAAACAATATGTACCTGAATCAAATGATCCAGTATCACAGGTTAAAAATGATGCAAACGGATGTTTTGAATAATTGTATAAATCTTCCATTATTGCATCTGGATCAAAACCACTAGCACCATAATAGCCACGATAATTAACATACAATGTGCCATTATTGAATTGATTCTCAATCCAATTTGAGTAACTGTTACCATTGTATTTTGTTTGAATATTTTCTGTTCCATACTCATCCATTAATTGTTGAATGTATTCATTTGTGATAACTGTTGATATCCCTGAATCATAGGGATCAGAAACAAGCGATGCTGTTTCATACCAACCATCATCCATATCTGAAGCTTTTTCATAATTGACAATCTTATTAACTACTACACCAATATGGGTTGGATTACGAACTGACAATCTACCAATTATCACCTCAGGTAAAAAATCATTTCCTGCAACCAGTGAGTAGGGCCAATCACCTTCACCCTGAACTCCAGAATAATATTCGTAGTTTGTATCTACTGCATAACTTCCAGATGCATCACCAACAATTGTTACAAACTCTGGTGGAATTTCCCAATTATTATAAGCATCATCTATGTAATCTTTAATATCATCACTATTGTTACCAATATCATTGACATCAACAGTGTAAACAACATATCCTCTTTGATGTCTCCAATCTAGAAGTTCTTGAAAAGTTTGATCACTAGAACTTGCTCCACCACAAATATACAATATTGATGGAGGCTGAAATTTTTCATTATTTCTTGTAATATAATTAGGTGAAAATTTTGTCATAAATTTTTCAAATACTTTAGATCTAGGCATTTGTTTGTAATTATTATTTTCAATTATTCCGTTCTCAATAATATCAATTTCAAGCTCATCGATTACTTCCAAAGTTTTCGTTTCAGGATAATAATTGAAAGGTGTGATAGTTATCGTAATGAACTCTTCACCTCTCATGATTTTACGATTTGAAACTTCTATATTATTCAATGGAAATTTATTTGAGGAATTATAAAACTCTGAATTTTTTAAAAATAATTTATTTTTTATGTTATTAATTTGATTTTGCGCTGGATAAAGATCAATATGTTCTTCAAAATGAGAATTCAAAATATTCATTTCAATTTCATAATTAATAAATGGATCAACGTGATATGTAATTGAGTAAGTTGGCAATTCAGGCATACCTTCCTCTGTTGTAAAACCAGATTTATCTGATTTAATTCTTACGTGTCCATCCTTTTCAACTAATTGAATGTCATTTAAATTAAAATCGATTTTTCTTGAACTTGATTCTTTTTCATTTAACTGGAAATTACCAAACAATGATGATATCATTATTATTAATCCAAAACTTTTTAATGTCATATAACTCAATTTAAACTCCTAATCCCTTTAATCTTTACAAATTTTTATAAGTATAATATTATATAAAACAAATACAAATACTATATATTTTTTTGTTTCAATTTGTAAAACATTTTTAAATAAAAAAAGGCTGACATTAAATGTCAGCCTTTT
>PAFF01000077.1 GCA_002704045.1 Fidelibacterota bacterium | reverse complement strand
TTATTGCTTTATAAAATGTTATAAAGGAGTCAAATTGATACATACTACTACATCAACATTAGAAGGCAAAAAAATTACAAAATACATTGGTATAGTAACAGGNGAAGCTATAATGGGAGCAAATGTAATCAAAGATTTTTTTGCTGGAATTACTGATATTGTTGGAGGCAGATCTGCTGCTTATGAAAAAGAATTACAAGAAGCAAGAAGAATAGCTTTTAAAGAAATGAACCAACAAGCTGAGAACTTTGGGGCAGATGCTATTGTTGCGATTGATATAGATTATGAAACTGTTAACAATATGTTAATGGTTAGTATTACTGGAACAGCTGTAAAAACTGAATAAACGAATATTTAATTATATTTTTTCATTTCGCGTTTTCTCATTGGCATTGAATCAATCCTTTTGATTANAGATTCAANATTTATATTTTCATTATATTCATTTTTGATTTTACCATCTTTACCAATAAGATANATTGTATTTGATTTATTAGTNTCAATTATCTTTGANAGAGATTGATAAAAAACATTTTTCATTTCTANATTGTCTATAAAAGCAGATTCATTATTTATTTTTAAAATGACAACATCTCGTTCAATTAATTTATCTTTAAACATCTCAAGATTATAATTAATCATTTTATCGTTTATATTTACTANAACAATTAATCTATTGTTCCATTTGAAATCATTCATAGTTTGATAGTTTTTGTAATTCAATTTGTTATTATTCATATATTGATTTGAGCAATTAANTAANAATAAACTTATTAAAATAAACTTATACATTTAATTACTAATAATTAAAACTCTATTAAGATAGTATGTAATAATTTGAGAATCTATATAATAGGAGTTATTTTCTAAAAATTGTGTAGTTTCTAAAACTAAATTATCATCATTAATATCAAGATCTTCATCTCCATTTGCNTCACATTGAGAAAAACTAAATGAAAAAATAAAACTCAATAAAATGGTATATGATAAATTATTCATTTGATTTCCTTTTTTTGTACAAATTANTTAAAAATCTTTAAAATAATATTACATATTAATATTATTAAAATAATTCATAATTTAAATGTATGTCTTTTTNATTCAATTATAAATANTTAATAGAACTAAAATGAAATACTCTGATCTAAGCGAAAAAACACCCTTTTATATACTTTTATTACCATGGATAGTAAGCTTAATTATATTCTCTTTTATCATAGCATACTTAGCAATTTTAAATGATTATGATGCAAAAATTATTATTCTATGTCAATTATTAGTCCAGTATGAACTTATTGGAAATATTCTNAGGTTATATAAAAATAATTCAAAACGAATTAANAATTTAAAAGAAATACAACTAACTGATTTAAAATTAAAAGAAATGTCTGGAACAAATATTTCTTCAATAAGTCAAAAATTTTTAGATGATTCAAAATGGNTAATACAATATAATAAAAGAATTATTAGAAAATTTTTATTAGTACTATTAGTAAGAGTTTTTTNCTTNACTGTTTTAACTNTGGTTTTTATAAAAATTTTTTATTTTTTCTTATAAAAATTGTGGTAAAGTATTTAAAGAATTGACATATTTTTAATAAATTTAGNTATGGANAATTTGATTAATAATCACAAAAATTGGCACAGACTAAATGGAAAACCACTTAAACTCACATTAAAAGAAACCTTGTTAAAAGATATATCAAATTCCTCATCCAATTTAAAATTTTATATTGGTTCCGATTCACATTGCTATNATAATAAAATANTTTACTCAATAGTTNTAGTTATGTTAAAANAAGGTTGTGGTGGTATTGGTTATTATAAAAGANTACANGAAGATTATAAATTAACTATGCAGCAAAGACTCTTTCAAGAAACGTANTATGCAGTTGAATTAGCTACATACATAAACCCTATTCTAGAATCAATTGGTTATAAAATTGAAGAGATTCACACAGATTTAAATCCAAATCCTCAATATATTAGTCACTCTATGATAAATCAATGTTTAGGCTATATAAAAGGAATGGGATTTATTGGAAAAACTAAACCAAATAGTTGGGCAGCTAGTTCTGTTGCTGATTTAAAGAGTAGGTAGCTAATNTATAATATCGCCATTAAGTCTATATTTAATTAGATTTGTTTTTTTTNCAAATAAAAATATAACCCANTAAAAACAATAATATTCAATCCAATAATAGTATAAATAGGATTTATTTTATCACCAAAAAAATATGATAGTAGTANTATTGTTAAAGTTTTCACTATTATAAATTATTAAAAANAATTAATACTAAAATTTATAAANATAAGCTAAAAATAAAAAAAGCCCAAATANGGCTTTTTTTATTAAAAGTGTGATATNCTATTTTGCTAAAATGATTTTGTACGTTTGGGAGGAAGTATTGTTGGTCATTTTAACAAAATAAATACCACTTGAAAATCTAGAAGCGTTCCAAGTTATATGATGAGATCCAGAAAATTGGTAGCCATTAAAAATATTTTCTATCAAACTACCATTTATATCATAAATGCTAATATCAATATTTTCATCATTTGATAAACCATAACTAATTGTTGTTATGGGATTAAATGGATTTGGATAAGCACTTGCNAAACTAAACTTATCATAATTATTGATTTTAACATCAATGATTTCACCAGCGCTTGATATAACAATCAGTTCACTTGGTANTTCTNTAAAACTNATACTACGGGATGATATTTGACCGCTCAGATTATATATTATAGTCTTATTAGATTCATTACTAATAATGATATCACTTTCATTTAAATTTGNAATAATTTCACCATTGAATTGAATCCCAGCAATGTCNCCATTAACTGATAAGGTATTACCAGATAAATACACTTCAGATTGATTATCAATTCTCANAGGNTCAACAATATCATATAGCAATGAAACAATATCTTCTATATTGAGTAAATTATCCTCATTCATATCAGANGCCCAAAATTGATATTGATTGGGAGAATGAAAATCTAAAATAAATCCAATTTGATTCGTCAAATCAACAACATCCACCATGTAATCAATATTTATATCTCCCATTATATAACCATACTGAAACCAATCATCTGATACCGCAGCAATCATATCAACGTGATAAATTTCAAAGTTTACAAAAGGAAAGTTTGGAGTTACGGATGCTGGATATGTACTATCNAAATTTGGATCATATATNTAAAATTCAGGNAACTCTCCATCTTCAAGATATTNNGAATTTAAATTGAATTCATCTANACCCATTACAGGAACTGTTGTAAATTCTCCAACCCAAGGCCACGATCCTATGCAAACCCCATTTTNGAAAGCTCCTATCCAACTACCCATAAATTCTAATGGTTGATCGTTAAAAGAGCCATCTAAAAATTTGTAAAAAGCCTGTTGCGTTGATTGGGTAAACTCAAATCCTTCAGGAGCATATACGCAACTTTCATCATCTATGATTACTTCATCGGAACACCCAAAAGTCGCACTAGTTGGCCAATTTCCATTTAAACAATTAGAATTGAACGCAGATTCATCAGTACAACCTGAGCAACTTGAATTATCGCCATCACAAATTCCACAGTCATCAACAACATTTGAATTGCAGTTTGGATATTCGTCATCAGAATTATCAACCCAGAATTCACCTGGTTCATCACAAAAAAGAGTACTAGTTGATTCTGTTCCTAAACCATCTCCATCGTTATCAAACCAAAACTCATTTCCAAAATCACAACAGTTATCACATTCAAAATCTGATAACTCATAGTTACAAGCACTTTCATCATTACACGTTCCCAAATTAACACATTCTCCAACTACAACATTTAACTCATCACCAAAAGGGTCAGANAGAATTACGTTTTCTAGACAAACACTTTGATTTGCTTGATCAGTATAATATACTCTCAAAATAGAAGAATTTTGAGGGGGAATGATTCCGCCAGTCAAACTAAATGCTATTATAGTTGATTCAGAACTTGATAGTGTAAAGCTATATTGATCGATTGACAATGGAATAGATTCCGTGATTGTTAAACCAGTAACATTTAATTGAAAGCCTCCTACATTCGCTTCATTATTTAATGTTAGGTCAAAATAGTTTTCTTGTATATTGAAATCACTAAAGCCTATAAAATAACCACTATCAGGACAATTCGAAATATCATTAATGCCACCATCGCAAGTACCGCAAGCATCAATTTGTAGATCTCCAAAGCAAATGCCTGAACAATCTTTATCTAAATTATTACCATTACAAACACCACAATCATCAACTAACGAATCTCCATTACAAATACCTGAACAATCGAATTCTGATGATCCCCCACATACACCCTCACAATCTATATCGACTAAACAATTATCCTCACAATCAAAATTTTCTTGCGGATATTCACAACTACCATCATTTACATTAGCATTTGAATTATAATTACAAGCCTCTAGATCTGTACAACCATAAACTAATTCAGCATCAGTTGAATTTACTGCTCCTGGTGTTCCGCCTGGAATAACATAACTATCTTGCCAGTTGGATGCAAAATTATTGTTCAAATCAGGATTAACCAACTCGAGGGATGAGCCACCTGCATCAGAATTTGTTGGCCAGCACGAAAAATCTGTATTGCAATCACAATTATCTTTGTAAGTAACTTGATCAATTAGGTTATGAGAATGATCTCTTAGTGTCAAAGTAGCTTCTGAATTTGACAGATAATTATGAGAACCATAACTAATACTACCTGGGTAAGTTTCTGCATTCCTTGCAAGTATTAAATACTCTCCTGCTGGTAAAATAATATCGCCAAAAGAATAACAACTATTGATAGATGTATTGCCAAAAGACCATCCATGTAGATTTATGTCACTTTGACTGTTGTTGTAAAATTCGATAAACTCATAATCTTCATCTGGCTGATCAAAATTTGATGCTGGATTGTAATTAATCTCATTTATGACTATGTTTAAAGAATTTTCGTCTTCATATTCACAACACCATTCATCACAATCCCAAAAAGCATACGGATCGTAATTTATAGCTTCTTCATCCATACAACCCCAGAAATTGGAGTCATTAGAAAATGATAAACTCATTAAAAAAATTAATACTATATTTAACATTATTTTGCCTTTCTAAAATGCACGATGTGAGCGATTACTACTGTTTAAACTTAAATAATAAAATTATAAAATTGCAAACTTTTTTTGCACGATTTGAGCGATTTTATAATTCATTTTTATTTAATTCTACTACGTTCCATCTTTGCTGGGTATCTTGTTTGAATGTGCCAATATAATTCATCTTATTTTTTTTTAAGTTCCAATCTGATGGGCTAATTAATGATAAAAATCTTTTGCCTTTATCATTTTGATATAAATGATATTTTTTTCCAACCACAGGTTGAAACATAATCCTACTTTCGTAAATAATTTTGTTCCATTTATAGTTATCTAAAAGATCTTCATAAAGTGTTTTAATTTCATCTATTCTTTCGTCAAAATAATTTTTTAATTGAGGGGCTTGCTTTTCTTTCCAATTATCAATTTCATATACTTTACCATTTATGTCATCTATTTTGAGTATTTTATTTTGCATTGATAGATATCCTATAATTTAATTACATACCGATGATTAATAATGTATCGTTATTCTTGTAAATTCTCCCTTTAACTGAAAAATTAGACAAAGGCAAAGATGCATCTAATTTATATAAGCTTAAGTTATGATTATTTTTTATAAACCATTTTTTAATAAGTTTATTTTTAAAGTTACTCAAATTATCAATAATATCAAAATTAGTTTCTGCTTGGTTTTGATTTATATTTTGTATATTTTCACTTTTTAGATAAATACAATTATTTTTTCTTATCAAGTAACAATCAATATCTGATTTTTTTTGAAATTCTCTTTTCTTTTTTTTAAAAATTGAAACTTTATTATCCATATACTTCCAATTTTATACTTTTTCTGTCGTAACCGAAATCTAATATATTTTGTTTTGCCTCAGATATCATATTTTTCCATCCACACAAATAAAACAATGGGTCTTTAGGTTTTAAATTATTTATTATTTTCATATATTCTTTATGCACATAGCCGGAAGATCCTTCCCATTTTTGTCTTGAAAGGACTGGAATGTAATTAAAATGAGGTTGGCTTTGTTCGATTTTTAAAATTTCTTCATAAAATAGTAAATCTTTTTTTGTTCTTGTTCCAAAAATTAAAAATAAATTACGAGGAAATTTTTGTACTATATTTAAATGATCTAAAATACTTTTAAAAGGAGCAAGTCCAGTTCCAGTACAAATAAAAAATATATCTCTTTGAGTATCTTCAGGCAAAACAAATTTACCTTTTGGTCCCCTAACTTGTATTTTATCTCCAACTGCAGTATCATTGAATAGAATACTGGTTAATTGTCCATCTTCAACTTTTACAATTATAAGTTCCAATTTATTCTTGTCAATTGAATAAGAAGCTATAGAATAACTTCTTATGACGTCTTTCAGTTTGATTTGAATAAACTGGCCTGGAACAAAATCAAAATTATTAAAAAATTTAATTATAAATTTTCTAGTATTTTTTGTCAATATTTCAATTGAAGAAATCTGCGCATCTACCCATTTATTTCTATTTTTAGTATTTATATTCATTTTTCTGTATAAGTCTTGATTGCTGAATATTTTGACAAAGCTATTTCTCGAGATAGTTTGTAATCTATAACAGGATCTGGATAATTAATTTTTTCTAAATTTTCCCAAGGCTTTTGTAGTAATTTCAAAGGAATTGGTTTCAATTCAGGTAAATATTTTAATGTATACTCTCCGTTTGAATCAAACTTTTCACCTTGCAAGATTGGATTGAAGATTCTAAAATAAGGAGCCGCGTCAGATCCTGTTCCTGCCACCCATTGCCAACCCGCTATATTAGAAGCATAGTCTGCATCTAAAAGACAATCCCAAAACCAAGCTTCACCAAGCCTCCAATCAATCGATAAGTTTTTGACCAAAAAAGATGCAACCACCATTCGTATTCTATTGTGCATAAAACCAGTTTGCCAAAGTTCACGCATACCTGCATCAATTATTGGAAATCCTGTTTTTCCTTTTTTCCATGAATCAAACTTTTCGTTTGAATTCTCCCATTCGAAATTATCAAATTTTGTTTGAAGATTTTTATATTCCATCTTTGGATAATGATATAATAAATAATAAGAAAATTCTCTCCATCCAATTTCTGATTTAAAGTGTTCGATATTTTTATCAAATTTTAAATCATTCAATATATACCACAACCTATTAACAGAAATCATACCAAACCTTATATAAGGGGATAATTTTGAGTTGCAGTTTTTTGATGGGTAATCTCTGCCTTTTTTATAATCAAAAATTCCATCATTAAGAAAATTAGTGAAAATTTTGAAAGCTTTTTTTTCTGAAATATCCCACTGATCATCTAATTTACTGTACCATTTATATCCTGTTACTAAATTGAGATCAGAAATGTTAGTATTATTATCATATTCTAAATATTTGATTTCTTTAGGCCTACCTAATGGTAATTCTGGCTCCTTACCTCCGAGACATCCTCTTTTGTAAAATGGAGTGAATACTTTATATGGGGTTCCATCATTTTTGAGAACCGAATATGGCTCCCAAAGCAATGTGCAATTATAACTATGATATTTGATGTTTGTCTTTTTTAAAAATGATTCCATTTTTTTTTGCAAACTCATATCATCCTTAATGAAGGTCTCTTCAAAAACAACTTTATTTATATCGTATTTTTTTATAAGTTCATCAACAATAGATAATGTTTCTCCACGAAAAAAAAGCATTTTATTATTCAAAGATTGATTTAAACTTTTTAACGCATTATACAACCAATATTTTGAGGCTGAACCTAATTTCTTTTTGATATTATGCTCATCTAAAATAAATACTGGTAAAATCGTATTATTTTTTGAGCCATTGTAAAGAACTGGATTATCATTAATTCTTAAATTATTTTTAAATAGTACTAGAGTTTTCATGATTTATGTTATTTTGGCCTGTCCATTAAACTAAAACTTTGTGCAATAAAATTATTTCCATTTATATTTCCTGATACATGTGCAATTCTAAGAGCATTACATATTCCATCATGATTGTGGGCTTTTCTATGATCGTGAGAATGACCTTTAACTTCATAAACATTTTTATCAATTTTAATTGCCATGCTGCACTTTTTGTTTTTAGAGTTACCTAGGTTGCATCTACTACAGGAAGCAATAACAAAACCATCAATTTTAGTACTTTTAGGTTTTTCATTTATAAACGCGCTAGTTTCAACTGATGGATTTACTTTGTTATTAATCTGACA
>PAFF01000076.1 GCA_002704045.1 Fidelibacterota bacterium | reverse complement strand
AATAATTTTAGCTTTATTTAAATTCAATAGTGAAAAAATGCGTGAGTCTAGGTTAAGGAGAGAATTTAGATGAATAAAAACCTAAGAAATAATTTAATTTTCATATTTGTTTTATTATTATTAGTAATTTTAAAGTTATCAAATAATAAATCTAATCGAACCTCTTCTGAATTAATTTATAAAGGTGATAAAAATTCAATAACAAAAATTATTATCACTCAAAAAGAAAATTCAATAGAATTGTTAATTGATGAAAGTGGTTGGGAAATTTCAGGTAATGATACTTTAATAGTTAAACAAGAAAGAATAGATAAATTTTTTGATAATGTTCTAGGATGTAAAAAACAAACTTTACTCGCTACTGATAAGGATCAGTGGTCAGTGTTGTCAGTCGATGATTCATTGGGTACACACGTATCTATTTTTAATAAAAATGATGATAAATTAGCCCATTATATTTTTGGTAGATCAAAGATTGATTTTCAGAGAAATAACTTGAGGATTGGGAAAAGTCCAAATGTTTATCTTACTAATAAAAATGTTATTAATGATATTTTCGCACGAGATACTTTTTGGGGCGACCCCCCAAAAAATTTAATATCAGAATCTGACTCACTAAAACTTTCTAATTAAAAAGGAAAATAGATGATAATTTTAATTCCCTCAAGTGAAGGCAAAAATCGAATAAAAAGACCAATGGAAATTAAATTTAAAAATACAGATTTTAAGTTTATGGAAGATGTTGAACAGGTTGTAAGATTATTAGATTTAATCTCAAATGAAGATTTAAGATCCATTTATGGTACATCTGAAGAAAAAGCTATTGCATTTCATAGGCAAAATCAAGATGTGATGAATAGTAGATGTTGGAATGCGATAGAAAGATATACTGGTGTAGTATACGAGAATTTGGATTGGGTAACTGTTCCAAAACGATCAAGAAATTATATGGAAAAACACGTTCGTATTTTAAGTGGCTTGTTCGGAATGCTAACTCCAATGACTTTAATACCAGATTATAAACTTAAGATGAATGTATTGTCTTTACAATATCATTGGAATCCAATTATCACAGAAGAGTTAGAGTCTGAGGATTTGATAATAGATTTATTACCTCAGGTTCATAGAAAAGCATATACAAAATCAGATAATGTTGTTGAAGTTGAATTTAATGTTATTACCAAAGGGAAAACAGCAACTGCAGGTCATTACGGTAAAGCTGTAAAAGGCAATTTTATAAGATATTTAGCTCTAAATCAAGTAAAATCAATTGATGATTTTGCAGGCTTTTCTTATGGTGGATTTAAATGGGATGGTAAGTCCTTTATAAAAGAAACTTAAAATTTAAAAGCATTTGAAAGATTATAAAAAAATATTGACCAAGAAAGAATATCACATTACAAGAGAAGGTGGAACTGAAATACCTTATTCTGGAAAATATTGTAATTTTTTTCAAAATGGTACGTATAGATGTATTTGTTGTGATGCTCCTTTATTTAAATCTGAACATAAGATGAAATCTGGAGGAGGTTGGCCAGACTTTACAAAGGCAATAAATGATAATATTATAAAATACATCGAGGACTATTCTTTGGGAAGTAAAAGAATTGAAGTAAAATGCAATAAATGCGATGCTCATTTAGGTCATGTTTTTGAGGATGGACCCCCACCAGATTACAAAAGATACTGAATTAATTCAGCTTCCTTGAAGTTTCAAGAAGATTAATTATGATTAGTGATTAAAATATATATAGATTAAATGTATTCAATTAAAACGAAAATAAATTGTACTCCGATTACCGGAGTTTTTTTTTATTAAAATGAGGACATAAAATGTTTAAAAAGTATTCTTTTATATTTCTTAGTATATTTATTTATTTCAGCTATGCTAGTGAGGATATGACTTGTGAAGATTTTAAATTAAGTTATATTAAAGCTGATCAATTATTAGGAATTCTTAAAAGTATGGGATACAATGTAATAGAATTTGAAGCGACAGAATCAGAGAGTTTTTCCGATTTAATTTTTGAGCCAAATGATATTATTCAAAAACCTTTAAGCATAATTAAGTTTCCAAATTTTGAAACGAACTATCTTCAAGGTAATTCAGGCTCTGAAGATGAAGAGTCTGAGGTTTCAGATTTCAATTCATACATAGGAAGTAGTCCTTTCCCATATTTAGCTTCCGGTGACCCTCTGCAACGTATATTAATTTGTTATGATAATGAGAATACGGATCCATATGTAAACTTAATTGAATACATAAAAAATAAAATTGATATCAGTGCAAAGCAAATAATGGTAGATGCGCTAGTTATTGAAATTAATAGTAGTGATCTTAAAGAAGTAGGATTGAATAAAATAGATTTTGAAAAAAGAGTAGGCAATTTACCTGATCAAGGACCAGATGGATATCCTCCTCCATTCATTGATAGTCTTTTTACTTCAACTGGTTTTATTGATATGATTAACAGCTTATCATTAGGTGCAAGTAATTCAGGTTACTACACTGCAGGTGGTCAGGAGATAAATGAATTGATATCATTAAAAATAAATGCTTTATTACAAAATACGTCTGCAGAAATTTTATCAAAACCATCAGTTTTAGTTTTAGATGGTAGACAAGCCCGTATACAAATTGGTGAGCAAATACCAATATCAAAATATCCTGTAACAAATACTGGAAATGAAATAGAGATACCTGATGTAGAATATTTACCAGTTGGTATAACATTAAATCTTCGACCAAGAATTGGAGAAGATAATAGACAAATTACAATGCAAGTGGAAACTATTATAACAGAAACATCGGGAGAACAATCAAGCTCCATTCTGAGCGCACCAACAATAACAAATAGAAAGGTTGAATCATTCGTTAGAATAGCAAATAATACTCCTTTCATTGTAGGTGGATTAATAAGTAATAAAAGTTCTGAAGGTATTAGAAAAATACCATTATTACATAAAATTCCTATTCTTGGAAATTTATTTAAATCAAATTCAAATAAGGTAGAAAAAAGAGAAGTTATAGTAGTTATAACACCGCATATTATTGAAGATGATTACAAGAAATTTAGTAAGGTCATTCCACAGGATTCTGAATTTTTTAATTCTACTGGTAATAAATTATTTTCAAATAGTTATAGATTAGAAGAGGCTGATATATGGGATTTAGATTTTATAACAAAAAGTGAAGCTCTTAAAAATTTAAGATTAGAAAAAAGAAACGAATTAGATGATTATATTCCAGGAGAAGAATATTTAGTAAATAAAATGCTCTACGAAGTTATAGAGAAAACAAATTATTTTTCTTACGTAAATCCAGAAAATATCATCTTATTTGAGGAAAACGGTAATTTAGTGAGGTTAAAAAATTTAGATGAATATTATTTAAATAATAAAGATAACCTAGGAATTGCATTACAATTACAAACAAACAATAATGTAACATTTGAAAGGCCTATTTTTAATATTGTAAAGAATTATCAACTAAAAGAATCATTTAATGAAGATTTGAGAAAATTAAATGTAAAGCAACCAACAATTTTGTTAACTAATCAAAACCATCGCAAGGCACTAATTGAAGTTTTTATATTGAAATATTTATTAGAAATAAATGAAAGTATAGAATTTTCTATTCAAACATTTAAAAGAGGATTAGAAATTAAATTCCCAAATCCACAAATTTTAGAAAATAACACGCAGTTATTAGATAAAGAAGTAACTCAAATGTATTATCAAGTATATGATTATTATTATAAATTTGAAAAAACGTTTAATGATTATGAATAAAAAAAGCCATCATATTGATGGCTTTTTTTAAATAGTTAATAAGCTTACTTATTGAGGATTGTTTGCTCCATCTTTTTTGGAGTTTCCACCAGCATTAAACTTATTTGCACCTTTACGATATTTTTTAGGATTTATTGGTGAAGAACCGTCTGTTTTTCCTTTACCTTTTCCTATAATCTTATCTTTAGTTTTTTTGCTTTTTTTGCTGCTTTTACAATCTAAAGCAAACCATTCAACTTTATCTTCTAAGCTAGGCCATTGAGCAAAGCCCTTCATTTTTTCTATTCTTCTGTTACTATGCTTAACATAACAATCGTGTTTTTTCATAGCATTAGAAAGATGTTTCTTGTATGAACCTTTTTTAACTTTGTCTTCTAAAAAAGCTTCAATAGCTTGTTTTTCTAATTTTGATAGTTTTGGTTTGCCATATTTAGTTTTGGCATCCACAAGAGCCTCAGCAACTTCTTTATACGTAAGATCACTATCTTTTTTGTTGTAGGGTTTCTCTTTTTTACCTTTACCACCAGGTAGTGTATTAAATTTATCTTTAGCTGTTTTACCTTTCATATCAAATGGTCCAGCAAAAGTAAAAGATAAAATTAGTGTTAAGATTGAAAATCTTTTTAACATTTTTAACTCCTTTTATTATTTATAAATAAATTAATTTATCGATGAACGAAATCTAATATATATTAGATTATATTAAAAGTTAGAAATTAAAAATGAAAAAAAGTGTGATATGAATCACAAAAAATTATGAAAAATCCTGTTTTATATTCATTTCGTAGATGACCATATGCTATACGTGCAAGGCTTGCATTAAGTTTTATTAATTTCACATTTGAGCATAGAGAGGTCAATTTAAAAAATAGACCTAAAGATTTATATAATATATCTAAAAAGGGTACAGTACCTGTTCTACAATTAGATAATAATATCATTGATGAAAGTTATGATATAATGATTTGGTCAAATGAAAAAAACAGTAACTTTGATTTATTGAGTTTTAAATCCAAGCTTCAATTAGATATAATAAAAAGGAATGATTTTTATTTTAAATATTGGCTAGATAGATATAAATATTTTGATCGTTATCCTGACCAATCTAAAGAATACTATTTTGAAAAAGCTTCTGAATTTTTGTTAGAAATTAATAATATGTTAAAAGAAAATAAATATATTTTGGATAAAAAAATTCAATTGGTAGATTTAGCTATTTTTCCATTTATAAGACAGTTTGTAAATGTCAATATTAATCTTTTTTGTGATAAATTTTATCATTTAAATAAATGGTACTTGAATTTTAGTACTTCAGATCGTTTTCAATCAATAATGCAGAAATATGATTTTTGGGATAGAAATAATAAGCCAATAATAGTTAATCTAAATTTTTAAAAATTAAAACTTTCTAAAATTAATTATTTTCTCTGCCGTTAATCTTCCACTTTTCAAAGCACCATCAATTGAAGGTTCTTTTTGCCAATCTCCACAGAAATAAATATTATCTTTTCTATCAATTTTATAGATATTCTTATTTAAGGCCTTTTTAATTCTATATGATTTAATTAATTGCATTTCACTTTGTTGTATTTTTGTAATTTTAGTGAATTCCTTAATTATTGTTTCTTTTTTTGCATTATGGTCATTTGATGAAACAGAATATAGAGATTTATTGTTATCAGAGTAATTTGAGGATACATTTGATAAACATTGAATTGAGTTTATCTTATATTTTTTATCAGGAACCAATAACAATGCTTTACCTAATACATTTTTCCCTGATTTTATATAAAATGTTGAATTAGTATTATAGTCAATTTTTAAATTTAGATTAAACAATACATTTATAGTTTCAATTGGTAACGCTAAGACTATAAAATCAAAAGAGACTTTTTTTCCATTTTGAAAAAATGCGACATTGTTACTTATATTTTTTAATTTCATATTGAAATTAATATTTTGAATCTTAGATTTGTCCTTAATTTGTTTCACTAATTCATACATTCCGTTTTTAGGGAGTCCAGCTTTGCCAAAAGCAAATTTTATGAATAGCTTTTTAAAAAAAGTGAAGTCATTTTCTAAATTATCATCCAAAAATACACCTTTAAAGAAAGGTTCAAAAAATAGTCTGTTAGCGGATTTACTAAACGAATGTTTGAAATATTGTTTTGTACTCATATGATTATTAATAAATAATGTTTTGATTATACTTATATAATCTGAAAAAGAAAAGATTTTATTAAAATCAGATTTCAAAGATTTAATAGGATGAAAAATTGGATTATATAATTTATACATTTGAGAATCAGTGTAGATTGTTGCACCAGATTCAAAATATTTCATATTTAAATCTTTGTAATCTAATATTTTTTTAACTTCTTGATAATTATTTAGTAATATTTGAAATCCATTATCACAAACGAAACCATCAATATCGTCAGAAAAAATACGACCTCCCAATTGATTCGATTGATCATAAATTGAGGCATTAATTCCATTTTTTTTTAAATGATAGGCACAAGACAAACCAGATAATCCAGAACCAACAATTACTACATTTTTCATAATGTTTAATTTAAAAAAAATATAATTCATTTGATAATTCAAAATTAAAGGTCATTTTGAAGAACTAGTTTTTAAAATAAGTTTATTTTGGTTTATAATTTTAAATTATAAACATGATTAAATATAAAATAGGAATACAATTAACTAAGAATCTAGAAAAATACTTAAGATTAATTTCTAATTTTAAAACCAAAAACAATATTGAATTTTACCATATTTCTGATAATAATATTCTTAAACAAAAATTTAAAGATTTAGATATTCTTTTAACTCATCGAATAAACGAAAAGCTATTTTCATTTTCATCTCAAAAATTAAAATGGATACATTTTGGATCAGCTGGGATAGAAGATTCATTATTTTCGTCGCTACTTAAAAGTAAAACTATAATAACAAATTCAAGTGGTATTCATGCTGATTCTGTATCAGAATTTGTGATAGCTAGAATCCTTTATTTTGCTAAACAATTTAATTCCTGTGATAAGTTTTATAAAAATAAACAATGGAATCAGTGGGAAATAGCTAAAAAAATGCAAAATTTAAAAGATAAAACAATTGGTATTATTGGATACGGATCAATTGGAAAAGCAATAGCAAGCAAGGCTAAGTCTTTCGGAATGCGTATTATAGCTATACGTAGATTACAAAAAAAAATTGAGAATAAAAAAAGTGTTGATCATTTAATACCTCTGAATAAGTTAGATTTTTTGTTAAAAGAGAGCGATTATATAATAATATCATGTCCATTAACAAAAATGACAAGAGGTATGATTAGTAAAAATGAATTTAAAAAAATGAAAAAAACATCATATATTATTAATATTGCTAGAGGACCTATAGTTGATGAAAGTTATTTAATTAAAAACTTAAAAGAAAATAAAATAGCTGGAGCAGCTTTAGATGTTTTTGATCAAGAACCATTACCAAAAAATAATGAATTATTTGAATTAGATAACGTTTTGTTATCACCTCATATTTCAGGTAATTTTCCAAATTATAATGAATTGGTTATGAATCTTTTTAAAGATAATTTTTGTAGATTTGAAAATAAAAAGCCCTTAAAAAATAGAGTATGTAAAAAAAGGTTGTATTAGTGAATGAATTATATCCAAATATAAATCCATATAATGAATTTAGTTTATCTGTTTCAGATATTCATACTTTAAATGTTGAGGAATCTGGTAATCCTAATGGTAAACCTGTTATTTTTCTTCATGGTGGACCTGGTGGGGGTATAGAACCTATATATAGACAGTTTTTCAATCCTGATGTATGGAGAATAATTATTTTTGACCAAAGGGGGTGCGGTAAAAGTACACCTCATGCAGAATTAAAGGATAATACAACTTGGGATCTTGTTGAAGATATTGAAAAAATTCGTATTCATCTTAATATAAGTAAATGGGTTGTTTTTGGAGGTAGTTGGGGTTCAACACTATCATTATCTTACAGCATCATGCATCCCAACAGATGTAAAGCTTTAATATTGAGAGGTATATTTTTATTAAGACAGAAAGAAATTGATTGGTTTTATCAAGATGGAGCCTCATACATTTTTCCTGACGCTTGGGAAAAATATTTAAATCCTATTCCACTTAATGAAAGATCAGATCTAGTTAAAGCATATTATAAACGTTTGACAAGCAATGATTATAATGTCAAAATTGAAGCAGCNAAGGCTTGGTCAATATGGGAAGCTAGTACTAGTAAATTATTTCAAAGTANNAAATCNTTACATCATTTNGAAATTTCNTCTGTTGCTGAGGCATTTGCTAGAATAGAATGTCATTATTTTATAAATAAAGGTTTTTTTGAAAAAGATGGATGGNTTTTAGATAATATAGANAAAATAAGAAATATTCCAGCTGTAATNATACAAGGNAGATACGATGTTGTNTGTCCTATGTATACTGCTTGGGATTTATATAGAAAATGGCCCGAAGCNGATTTTCANGTTATTCAAGATGCAGGTCATTCAATGACNGAAAAAGGAATAGCTTCNAAATTANTTGAATATACCAATAAATTTTCAAAATTTTAGGGAGATANNATATTATGCATTATATNATTTTAATNTTATGTAATTTTTTATTTGTACAAGAATTTGANCCAATGAGTGGAAAAAAAATTCAATCCGANTCTTTNAAGATAAAATTTNATCCAATGACAGGTGAAAAATTNNAAGTAAAAACAANTGANAAAACTGGTTTTAATANCTTTGATTCTTTAAATCAAAAAAAAGAATACAGTNCAAAAGAAGTACGTCNAATAGCATACAGAGATTTNCAAGAAAANTTGAANANGGNNGAAAATTCCATATTNGTAGATTGTGCTGGACCAGGAATTAGTTGTNTATCANCATTTTATNTNGGNCCATTNTTTATATTTATTCCATTTTTCTTACCNGAAATTCCANTTTATAAACATTCTNTNCCAGNNAATTCTGAATATNATCAATTACAANATAANCAGAAAAAATTGTACAANAANCATTANGAAAAAATAAGAAAATCAGCNATTCGNAANAAAGTATATNCAAATANAGCAGTANCAGCAGNAGNGTNTATTTTTNTANNATTCTCNANTCTTTANTNAAATTTTCCACTATTAATTGGATAATANANTAGTCTNNAATCAATTGTACCATTTTTAAGTATTACTCTTTTCTTNGANCTTAATCCNACNGATTTAANAGCTTCAAAATTACCNGAAAAAATATAGGTATCNTATCCAATGAANTNTTTTTTAAATATATCTCCAATGTTTTTATANAATTGACTTAGACTGATATTTACACCNANTCTATTTCCATAAGGAGGATTTACTATTANTGTTCCTTTTGAATNNTNNNCNNATACATCNTTCATATCTAAAACTTNAAANTTAATATAATCTTCAANNCCTATCTTTTTTGCACNNTNTATNGATAATTGAATATTATCNTTAATGATATCNGATCCGAATATTTTNATATTTGGCTTAAAACAAATATTATTTTTAGCANTATCTANTAATTTNNTCCAAAGNGATTTGTTGNAATTATCAAATTTTTGAAAAGCAAAATTNNTTCTAAANAGTCCTGGAGCTATTNTGTTTGCAATCATTGAAGCTTCAATAGGNAATGTACCAGATCCGCACATTATATCATAAAAATTANTTTTCTTATCCCAATNACTTAANAGTATAAGACCTGAGGCTAAAGATTCATTTAAAGCAGCTTTATGNATTTTAGAACGNTATCCACGNTTATGAAGAGGTATTCCNGTTGTGTTTAGATAAATTTTNACTNTTTTATCNANAATAAANATATGTAATCCAACATCAGGATTTTTTTTATTNATAAACGGTCTTTTACCCTTTTTTTTTCTTATGTTATCAACAATAGCATCTTTAATTCTTAAGGATACTGAGCTAGCATTATTAAATAAATGAGATTTTAATTTAGTTTTGATAGAAAATGTATTGTTTACATTGATAAACTTTAACCAATCTAAATTATAAATATTTTTGTATAAATTTTGTGGTTTTTCAAGATCAAAAGCAAATATGTTTTTTAATAATCTCATCCCCGTTCTAGAGTGGAGATTAATTGTGTACATATCTTTTAAATTACCATAGAAATGAACGCCTCCTTTATCAATTTCGATAGGTTCATTAACATAACTAGATATTTGCTTTTTAGTTACTTCCTCAAGTCCTCTTGGACAAGTTAAAAAATATTTATCCATTATTTTTTTTGAAATGCATATAATTAGCTTCTCCATTAAGTTTCTTTTGAAAAAATAATTTGAAATATTTTTTAATGTAATCTAATGACTTAGGGAAAAAACAATCAATACCGTTAACTTGTTTATTGATTAATGTAATATGAAGATCAGTAGCAAGTTCAAAAAATTCCTTATAGATGCTTGATCCCCCAATGACAAAAATAGTTTTTATATTATCAGTGTGAAGGTTTTTAATACACTTTTCAGTGCTAGTATAACTCTCTGTATCGATAAATTTTTTACTTGACAGAACTATATTTCTACGATTAGGAAGAGGTTTAAAAGGTAAAGATTCCCAAGTGAGTCTTCCCATAATGATAGTGTGNTTCTTTGTAATTTTTTTAAAGTTTTTTAAGTCATCTGAAACATGCCAGGGNAGTTTTCCTTTTTTACCGATCCCTCCATATTTATCTTGAGCCCATATGAGTTGTATTCTCATNTTANANTGCTACATCAAATTTAATAATATCATGATGATTGTAATTTGATAACATAAAATCTTCAAACTTTAAATCCCAAAANGGTTTTGATTTAATATTTAATTTAGGTAGTGGAAGTGGTTCCCTTTTAAGTTGTTCTTTTAAACCATCAATATGATTTACATAAATGTGAGCATCATTAATATAATGAGAAAAAAAACCTAANTTAAGATTTGTTTCTTGAGCAATCATTTGAGTAAGTGTTGCGTAACAAGCTAAATTAAAAGGTATACCTAATGCAATATCACCACTTCTTTGTGTTAAATGACAGTTTAATTTTCCATTTAAAACATTAAATATGAATAAAGAATGACAACTAGGAAGCGCTATCTCATCTAAAACAGAGGGATTCCATGCGGTTACCACTAAACGTCTAGAATTTGGATTATTCTTTATTTCATTTATAACATAATCTATTTGATTTATAAATTTTTTTGAAATTATTTTTGTTTTAGGATCCTCAATATATTTTTCCCATTTTACCCATTGATAACCATACATTTTACCTACTTCCCAGTTTTTATCTCCAGAAGTCCACTTATCCCATATCTTTGTATGTTTTCTAAGGTTTCTAATGTGAGTCTCACCTGATAGATACCATAATAATTCTCTAATCACAGAATTAAAAAAAACTTTCTTTGTTGTTAATAGAGGGTACCCTTTTGATAGNTCAATTTTGTAATTCATACCGAATGCAGATATTGTATCGGTTCCAGTTCTATTATTTTTTAAACTACCAGTTTCTAATACTTTTTCTACTAAATTTAAATATTCTTTCATTTATCTTTGCTCTACTGGGATGAAATTACGTATTTGATGTCCAGTATAGATTTGTCTTGGTCTATTTATTCTTGAAGTTCCACTTGCAACCATTTCATGCCAATGAGCAAGCCACCCAGGTAATCTACCAAGTGCAAACATGACTGTAAACATATTCGTTGGAATACCCATAGCTTTGTAAATAATTCCGGAATAAAAATCTACATTTGGATATAGATTTCTTTCTTTAAAATAATCATCCTCAAGAGCAACANTCTCAAGGTTTCTTGCAATTTCTAATAATGGATCATCTAACTTTAGTTCATTCAAAACTCTATCAGCAGCTTTTGCAAATACTTTTGCTCGTGGATCATAATTTTTATAAACTCGATGACCAAAACCATAGAGTTTAAAATCNGAATTTTTATCTTTAGCTAAGTTTACATATTTTTTGTAATCGCAATTATCTTTTTTAATAGTATCTAACATTTCAATAACTGCCTGGTTAGCACCGCCGTGTAAAGGTCCCCAAAGGGCGGCAATACCAGCAGAAACGGTTGCAAAAAGGTTAGCTTGACTACTTCCAGCCATTCTAACAGTAGAAGTAGAACAATTTTGTTCATGATCTGCATGGAGAATTAATAGTAAGTTTAAAGCTTCAGCAATAACAGGGTTTACATGGTAATCTTCTTGTGAATCTGAAAACATCATATGTAAAAAATTTTCTACATAATTNAGATCAGTTCTNGGATAAATGAATGGAAGTCCTTGAGATTTTCTATATGAAAATGCAGCTATTGTTTTGACTTTTGCCAGTGCTTTGATCATACTATGGTCCATATCGTCATCTTCCCAGCTATTGCTTTCNGGGGTGAATGCNGACATAGCAGTTACCATAGAGGATAAGATTGCCATAGGGTGNGCACTTAANGGGAAACCATCATAAAATCTTTTCATATCNTCGTGAAGNTTTGCGTGTTTTCTTAAATTTTTACTAAATTTATCTCTTTGTGTAANATTAGGAAGTTCTCCATAAATGAGTAAATAACATACTTCTGTAAACGAAGCTTTTTCTGCTAATTGCTCTATTGTATATCCTCTATATCTTAATATACCTTTTTCTCCATCAATGAAAGTGATAGAACTTAAACAAGAACCGGTATTTGCATAACCAGGATCAATGGTTATGTGATTNGTCTTGTTTCTGAGCGAGGTTATATCAATCCCAACCTCATNTTCTGATCCTTTGAAGGTGGGTAGTTCAATTATTTCATNATTTATATTTAATTTAGCATTTTTCATTTTTACCTCAACTTTTGAAANTTNTTATTCCATATTTTTGAAAAAGTGNTGCTTATGTCAGCATTTCCACCAACAAGACCTGGTTTTTGCAATGTTAACTTTTGATTATAAATTGGTGTTTTAAGATCGTGTATNTTTTTTAAAACACCTCCAGCTTCTTGTACAATGATATGACCAGCACAAATATCCCATTCATTCTTTGGCTTTAATGTAGCAAAAAAATCATATTTATTTGCAGCAATTAATCCAAGTTTATATGCTANACTACCAATTTCAATTTTACTTNCTTGTTTGAATGAAAATTTTTCCCACAANCCAGCCTTAATTTCAGATCTGCTAACAACAANTTTCACTTTTTCAATATNTTTTAAAGTTGAAATTTGACATTTTTTNCCATTGTAGAACGAACCATTATTTTTAGATCCATAAAATAATTCNTCNGTTGCTGGATTATACAGAACACCTAANATTGGNTTGTGATTTTTNACNAATCCNATACTAATTGCAAAGTTAGATATACCCTCAATAAATTCTTTTGTTCCNTCNATNGGNTCAATAATCCATACNAATTCNTTNTNTAGTCTATNTTCAGAATCCTTNGTTTCTTCAGATAACCANCCAAAGTTTGGGTATTTAGAAGTTAAAATATTTTTTATAATTTCATTTGCAGCTAAGTCAGCTTTGGTAACTGGATTATTTACACTTTTATGCTTAANNTCTAATTTNGTTTTNTAGTATTTCATTATAACATTNCCTGCTGCATNANCTGCTGAAATAGTATCTTTTANTATTTTTTCCATTTTAGAAATTACAATTTTTTTGTGTCTGTAAGTGATTCTAATTATTAATTTTTTTTTATTTTTTTATCAAAATAATTGATCCCATTACACAATATTTAGTATATTTTTTTGTCAGAATCATAATATCTAGTAGTTACCAACGAATTAATCCTGACGGAAAATATTATAATTAGCATTATAAATCCAAAAGCATTCCAAAATTTTGGTAAGAGTGATTCTGAATAATAAATTTTTTTCATATACTAAATTTAGAGGGACATAGATGAAGGCAATGTTCAAACACCGCGGAAAAGCGGATTCCATCTTAGGCAAGAAAAATATAAATAATTACGAAAATATTTACAATCATTTAAACGATTTGCAATCTAAAAAAGAATTGCCTTTTAACGGAAAATATTTGAGCGATAATGAATTAGCAAGTAATATTTACAAAAAAAAATATTATTTAAAAGACCTCAAAAACAACATTGTTGAAACTTGCCCCGAACATGTATTTAAAAGAGTATCCGCATTCATTGCTAGTGCTGAAAAAACTAAATCAAAACAGAACCAGTGGTCAGAAAATTTCTACAATGATCTTTATGAAGGAAGGTTTTTGCCTGGAGGTAGAGTTATTGCAGGAGCAGGTGACCTTTATAGAATAAAGACTTTAGCAAATTGTTTTGTTTCTAAAATTGATAAAGATGAAATTGATTCAATATATCAAGCTGCTTTTGAATGTGCTCGAACCTATTCCTATGGTGGTGGAATTGGTGTTGATATATCATCACTAAGACCAAAAGATGCTGTTGTACATAATGCAGCAGATAGTTCAACTGGTGCTGTATCATTTATGGAATTGTATTCTTTAACCACGGGATTAATTGGTCAAAGTGGCAGAAGAGGTGCTTTAATGTTAACTATAGATGTAAAGCATCCCGATATTTTTCACTTTATAAATGTAAAAAAATCACCAAATTGGGTTACAAACCAAATTGTTGAACAATGTAAATGGTCTGGATTATTTGATGAATCACAAATGAAAGCATTAAAGAAAAATGTTATGGAAAATACGCAGGTAAGATTTGCTAATATTTCAATTAAAGTTAGTGACGAATTTATGCATGCGGTAGAAGAACAAAAAAAGTATCATAATAGAGAATATTTAATTTACGAAAAAAATGATCGCGACATTTTAAAAGAAGCCTTGCAAACTGATAAAAAACATTATTCTGTTGAAATACCATCAAAATCAATTGAAAAATATAAAATCTTAAAATCATTTAAATCGTTTGATGAAATGAATGATTGGTTAACGACAAACTATAATGAAAAAGTTGATAAAGAAGAGTTTTTGAACGAACAAAATAGAGATGTTTTTGGTGATTATATTAAAAAAACATCTGAAAAATCTCTTGCCATCAGGCAAGCCGGAGATTTTATGCTATATTTCGCGTCATCAGATTGTGGCGAAATAAGGAATTTAGTTCCAGCAAGAAAAATTTGGGATCAAATTATAGAGGGCAATTATAAAACAGCCGAGCCTGGTCTAATATACTGGTCAACAATGAAAAAATATTCACCATCAAATTATGTTGGTAGACCTATAATAAGTACAAACCCTTGTGCTGAAGTACCTCTTGAAGATGGTGGAGCATGTAACCTTGCATCTCTTAATTTATCAAGATTTGTAAACAATGGATATGAGGACAATGCATCAATAAATTGGGATCAATTAGCCGATACGACAAATACAGTAGTTAGATTTCTCGATAACGTTGTTACTTGGAATGAAAAGTTAAATGCATTAGAAAAACAAAGATTAGCTGCATCTGAAACAAGAAGACTTGGATTAGGTGTAATGGGAATTGCTGATATGTTAAACCAATTGGGTTTAGCATATGATTCTGATGAGGGAATAGCAATGATGTCTAAGGTGATGGAATTCATAGCAAATGCTTCGTTTCAATCCTCTTCTATGCTTGCAAAAGAAAAAGGTTCATCTCCAATTTATAATGAAACAGATTACTTGAAATGCCCATTCATATTGGAAGCTTTAAATGAAGAAACCAGAAATATCATTAGAAAAAATGGTTTGAGAAATATTGCCATAGTTTCAATTGCTCCGACAGGTTCAATATCAAATATTATTTTAAGTTATAAGTCAAAAGAAAAAAATTATATTGGTATATCTGGTGGGGTAGAGCCTATTTTTGCTCTATATTATACAAGAAGATCTGAATCTTTTGGAAATCAATTTTTTAAAGTATTTCATTCATCTGTACAAGCATACTTAGATAAAATGAATCTTGGTTCTGACGCGGATAAACATAATGATATATCTGAACTTTTACCTGATCATTTCATGCGAACTGCTCATGATATTGATCCTGAAAAACGCGTTAAAATTCAAGGTATATGTCAAAAGTATGTGGATCATAGTATTTCTTCCACTGTTAATCTATCAGAAGACATTGAACCTGAAGTGATATCTGATGTTTATATAGATGCGTGGAAGGAGGGTTTGAAGGGAATTACAATATACAGAGATGGTAGTAGGTTCCCAATATTAAGCAAGGAAGGAGAAGCAACTGAATTTCAAGAAATCAAAAATAAAGTATATAAAATTGAAAATGAAGATGGTATTGAGATTGAGTGTAATGGTGACGAAATATTAAAGATGCCAGATGGTAGCCTGAGTACTGTATATCATTATATGTTAAACAATGAATCTAAAAAAACTGAGTTGAAGGAGAATGAACAATATGAGGAAATTCTGTAATGATTAAATTATCATCTAAAGATTTAAATGTAGTTCAAGTTTCAAAGAATTCACCGAAACAGAATGTGGTTCAAGAAAAAATAGTTAAAGATAATCAAACTCGTGAAACTAGAGAATTTACGACTAACCGACCTGATATTGTTGATGCAAAAGTATATAAAGTAAAAAGCTCATTTGTAAAAAATTCAGTATTTGTAACTTTAGGATATATATCCGAAAATAGCAGAAAGAGACCATTTGAAATTTTTATAAATTCTAAAGACTTAACTAGAGCCCCCGAATATGTAGTTTTAACCAGATTAATATCAGCTATTTTTAGAAGAACTGATGATCCCATGTTCATTCTTGAAGAACTAAGGGGAATTTTTGATCCCAGTGGCGGTTTCTTTAAAGAGGGAAAATATATGCATTCGTTCTATGCTGAAGTTGCTGATGTAATAGAACAATTTTTCTTTGATGTAGGTATTCTTGAAAAACCAGAAATATTACCAAAGCAAGATAATGGAGTAATAGAAAAAAAAACTCCAATTTTAGCTAATGATGAAGGTAATTATGGAAATTCTCAATTTAAAATTTGTCCTGAATGTAGTAACAGAACGTTAAAAATGGAAGCTGGATGCGATGTTTGTGTAGGTACTGATTGTGGTTACAGCAAATGTGATAAATAATTATTAAATTTGTTTTTTAAAATAAAACTAATAAGTTGGAATAGATTTATCTATTTCTTCTGACCAGCGTTTTATTCCTCCTGTTAGATTAAAAACTCTTTTAAAACCATTATTGTACAAGAAGTTGCACACATTCATAGATCGAATTCCAGATTTACAAAAAACAATAATTTCATGGTTTTTATTAAGTTCGTCAAGGTGATCAGGGATTTCACGCATAGGAATATGAAGAGCATTAGGTAAGCTGGCTATATCAAGCTCAAATTTTTCTCTCACATCCAATAAAATAAAATTAACTTCATTATCAATTTTTATTTTTAATTGTTGAACGCATATATTTTTATTTTCGGTCATTTAATAGTTTATGGTAATGATAAAATTTCTTTTATGTTTTTTTCTACATCTTTGACTTCCCAATCCAAACCATCGTAGGTAGATAAAAGTTTACCATCAGGAGATATTAAAATTGAACGCATGGTGTGTCCAATATCATTGTTTTCAATACCCCAAAATGACATTCCAGTTTGTCGAGATATTACATTTAAATCTTTTACAGAACCAAAACTTGATAAGAAAATCAAGTTTGTAAATCTATTATTAAGCTGCTCATAAGATTGTTTTAAGATCGATGGAGTATCATATAAATGGTCAAAGCTTAATAATATGAATTTGATATTAAATTCATTTAGTTTTTGTGCTAGATATTGATTTTTTACTATAACTGCTGGACACATATTTGGCATAGGACATCTTGAAAAAATATATGATAAAAATATATAATCACCATCAAAATCAGATAAAGAAACTAAATTACTATCTAAATCTAAAAATGAACCATCAGATATAAAATCACCCATTTCAACTGGATCATATGGATTTTGTTCCCAAAAATCATCCTCTAAAACATCTTCAAGTTTTAAATTTTGTATAATTTTAAAATCATGAGTATATGACTTTTTACCTTCAATTGTTAAATTAAAATGAATACTATCACCAATATTAAATCTATCAAGATTTTCATCTTCTTTTACATTAAATGGCATGGTCATCTGCATCATAAAATCTTTAATTTCATCGTGTTTAATTAACATTTGATTAACTTCAGGTTTTATTTCAATTATAACACCTATAACTGGATATGTAATTTTATTTTCACAATTAAATAGAAATATAATTAATAATAAATATAATTTTGTTTTTATGTTATTAATTTTAAAAATCCCTCTTCTGATATCACACTTATGTTAAGTTTTTTTGCTTTTTCTAATTTTGATCCGCTATTTTTTCCAGTAACCAGATAATTTACTTTCTTAGATAAATTATTGCTAGTTATTCCACCATTTTTTTCTACTATTTTTTTAGCTTCGTTTCTTGATAATGTTGTCATTGTTCCAGTAAAAACAAAATTTAATTCATTTAATTTTAGATTTTTGGATAAAAATTTATTTTCAAAATTTAAACCTGAACTTATACATCTAGAAATTAATAATTTATTATCATCATCATTAAAAAAATCAAATATGGATTGCGCCATAATCTTTCCAACATCTGGTATACGTTCTAGTTCATCCAAAGTTGCATTTTCAAGTTTATTTAAATTCAATTCAAAATGATTAATTATGTTTTTTGAGGAATGTTCTCCAACATTTCTGATTCCCAACGCATATATGAATTTAGATAATGTAATATTTTTAGAATTTTCTATAGAATTGAGTAGTTTATCGGCCAATTTATCGCCCATTCGTTCTAAATTCATCAAATCGTTTTTATTTAAGTTGAAAATATCCGATATATCATTAATCAAATTGGAATCTACAAGTTGATTTATTAGTTTTTCACCAAATCCATCAATATTCATAGCATTTCTTGATACAAAATGTATAATTCTACCTTTAATTTGTGCAGCGCAATGGTAATTTTTACATCTAAAAATAGCGTGATCAATTGGTTTATCAATTATAGTATTACATACTGGACAAAATTTTGGTAAAATATATTTTGAAGTTTCATTTGGTCGTTTTGCTTTTATTACTTTTACTATCTCAGGAATAACATCTCCAGCTCTTTGTAATAAAATAGTATCTCCCACTCTTACATCTTTTTTGTTTATTTCATCCTGATTATGAAGTGTAGCATTTGAAACAACTACACCACCTACTTTGACGGGTTTTAATTTAGCTACAGGCGTAATAGCACCTGTTCTACCAACGCTTGCTATGATACTTATTACTTTTGTAGTTACTTGTTGTGCTTTAAATTTTCCTGCAATTGCCCATCTTGGTGATCTGCTTTTATTACCCAAAATATTTTGATAATTGAATTTGTTAACTTTACATACAATACCATCAATTTCATAATTTAGCTCATTTCTGATTGATTCTATTTTTTGTAAGTAATTAATTATAAAATCTGATCCATAACCAACCTCAACTAGAGGGTTTACTGGAAAGCCCCAAGATGGAATAGTCTTTAAAAATTCTTGTTGGGAATCAAAGTTAATACCATCAAGATATCCTGGTGCATAACAAAAAATTTTTAATGGTCGAGATGATGTTATACTTGAATCTAGTTGTCTTAAACTACCAGCAGCACAATTACGTGGATTGGCAAAGGGTTGTTCATTTTCACCTAATCTTTTGATATTTAATTTAATAAAATCAGATTTATTAATAAAAACTTCACCCCTAATTTCAATTGTTTTAAATGTATTATTAATGTTTAAAGGGATTTGATTAATAGTTTTAAGATTTTGAGTAATATTTTCGCCTAAAAAGCCATCGCCTCTTGTTGAGCCTGTTTTAAAAATGCCATTCTCATATATTAGTTCTACAGCTAAACCATCTAACTTAGGTTCTAAAACGTATTCAATATCAGATGAAACATTTAGGTTTTTTTTAATTCGTTTATCAAAGTTAACTAAATCTTCTTCAGTCATTCCGTTATCTAAAGATAGCAGAGGTATTTTATGCTTTATTGAAGTAAATTTTTTTAGAGGAGTACTTCCTACTCTTTGTGATGGTGAATCATTTCTGATTAAATTTGGATATTTAGCTTCTAAATCAATTAACTCTTTAAATAATACATCATATTCATAGTCAGATATGATTGGATTATCATAGTTGTAATATTGAATATTATGTTTATTTATATCATTACAAAGTATTTTTAATCTAGATTGAATGGTATTATTGTTATTTTGAGGCATTAAATGTGATTTTATAATACGCTACAATATCTTTCTCCACGATCACACAAAATTGTAAAAATTATTCCATTAGGATTATTTTTTTCAATCCATCTTTCTGATGCAAGAACATTAGCACCAGCAGAAATTCCTACGAATAATCCATTATTTTTACATAACTCTTTTGCTCTAATCTTGGCATCTTCAGTAGATATTGTAATTATTTCATCAACCTTTTTTAAGTCAACCAAAAATTTAGAACCATCTCCAATACCTTGTATTCCATGTAAACCTTTTTCACCGCCACTCATCACAGGTGATTCTAATGGTTCAACAGCAACAATTTTTACTCTAGGTTCGTGTTCGGAAAATCCTTTTTGAATTCCCATTAATGTTCCACCAGTCCCAGTTCCTGCAATAAAAGCTGTTATTGATTTTCCTATTTTTAATGAATGACTTACGATTTCTTTAAAGGTTGTTTTATAATGACATTCAATATTCAATGGTGTAGAAAATTGATTTAAAGGAAAATAACCTTTATCATGAACTAATTTATCTTTTAATGCGATAGCACCATCAAAATCACCCTCATCAACTTCAATTAGTTCTGCCCCGTACATCTTTAGTAAAGTTTTTCTTTCTTCTGACATGTCACTAGGCATAACAATTTTAATTTTATATCCTCTTTCTGCTCCCATCATGGCCAGAGAGATTCCAGTATTACCGCTTGTTGCCTCAACAATTGTACTATTTTTATTAATTAACCCCATTTGTTCTGACTTATCTAAAATCCACTTAACTGGCCTATCTTTAATGGATCCCCCAGGGTTAACTGACTCAAGTTTAGCGTATAATTTTTCTGATAATTTTACAAAGGGTGTGTTGCCGACAAAATCTGAAACAATACGTTGTTTCATTTCATCAACATTCGCGTCGAATTCTCTTTTTGAAATCATGGTATAATTTACTAAAAAAAATTGAAATTTTAATTTATTTAGTTATAGAATGTAATATTTTTGCCTTTGTTTTTGTCTCTTCCCATTCATTTTCAATTTTTGAATCCCAAACAATACCACCACCAACAGGATATTTTAATTTTCCATTTTTGTTAATCATTGTTCTAATAGCTATATTAAAATCCATATCTCCATTACTTTTTATATATCCTATTGAACCAGTATATATTTCACGTGAATAATTTTCTAAATTATCTATAATTTTCATTGAACTTTCTTTTGGAGCACCCGTAATTGAGCCTCCAGGGAATAAAGCTTTAATTACATCAATTTCATTAATATTAGATTTTAATATACCAGAGATTTTAGAAATCATGTGATGCACAGTTTCAAAAGATACGATATTAAAAATTTCATTAACTTGTATTGAACCATATTGACATATTTTACCTAAATCATTTCTTATTAAATCGGTGATCATTAAGTTTTCTGCTTTGTCCTTAATACTATTTTCTAAGATTGTTTTATTATAATTATCAATTATTTTATCTTGAGATCTTTTCATAGTACCTTTTATGGGACTACTATAAATTTTATTTTCATTGGTAGTAAAAAATTGTTCAGGTGAAAAACATAAAATTTGGATTGTATTTATATCAAAAAACCAACCATAATGTGGTTTAGAAATATTACTTAAATAAAAAAATAATTCAATAATATCATTATTAGTTTTAAAGATTTTGGGATAAGTATAATTAACTTGATATACGTCGCCACTTTTTAATTTATTTTTAATTTTTTTTAAATTTTTTTTATATTTCAAAAATTCGTCTTTTGAATTAATTGAATTTATTTCAGGAATTTTGTCAGTTTTATATTTGTTTTTAACATAAAAAACTTTTTTTGGTTTTCCGAACCAGCATAATGGCACATCATCTTTCTTTTTTGAAAAATTTATATTTGGATATAATAAACCTTTCAAATCATAAGATAAAAAACCTACGGACGCTATGTCATCTGTTTCCTTTTTCCAATTTTGAATACAATCATTTAATATATTAAATGGATTTCCATTAATTTTTTTTCCGTTTAAAAAACATCCCTTTTGATTTATAAAGAATTCTTCATCAAATTCGTATACGAAAAAAGATTTTCTATTTTCTTTATAAGAATTAAAAAAAACTTTAGGTTTTCCTTTTTGTTTTAAAATTTCATTAATATCATTCATTTTATAGTTTCTTTGAATGTTGTATAATTAAATATTCTTGGTGATGGAACAGCATATGAAAAAATTTTATTTTTTTTAATAAATTTGTTTAAACCTATTTTTTTAATTTCAGAAAGATAGACTTTTTCTCTTTTTCCAATAATTTTCTTTGTAATGAATGGTAGAGTTGGTGGAGTCCAGCCTAGATGATTTCCAAAAATATTAAATAATTTGAGTATGATATCATCATCCCAATCAGGATTGCATATATATTCTTTGCTTTGAATATTTAAAAATTTACTTTGCAGTTTGCTTCGATTTGAAATGGCACCTATTTCTTTCATTTCAGAATATAATATTTGATCAATTTTTTTTTCAAAAGTTTTTGTATATACATTATAAAAAAGATCATTCCAATTATAATCGTATAATACGTTTTGCCAGTAAAGCATATTGTTCGAATAATGCTGATTTTTTAACCATACTGCATCAGCGTGCAATATTAGTAACTTTGCGATGAATTCATCTTTGATTTTAATATTATGTAGCCAAATAAGAAATAAAACTGTTGACAAAGGAAATTTATTTTTAAAATTATTGGAATCTATGTTCAATAATATGTTTGGGTTGCAGGACGAATTGAAACCTTTAGGCGTTTCATTATTTATTGATACAATGTGACCACCGATTGTTTTACCTTTCATTGGCAATATATTAAGATCAACCCATATTAAATCTTCTTTATTATTTAATGCATCTTCTGAAAGCCAAAGTTTTTGCATATCATAATAGCCAGATAATTTCCAATTCAAAAAATGATTTAAAAAAGAGGCGCAAATCAAACCATCATAATCAGCTGAAATAATAAAAAATTTATTTTTTTCATTTATCCATGGAAATTCTGAAATAATTTTTTTTCTATTTAAATTCATTTCTTAAACATAAAATAATATCTTGTTTAGTTCATATAAAAAATGGGATTTTATTAATATAAAATTGAAAGGAATATTAGATGAAACAATTAATTAGTAAAATTTTCATATTATCGTTTACACTTCAATTCGCATACGGTGTTGTAGGTTTTGGTGTTTATGGTAACACAGATTCGTTTTCTACCCAATTTGACTCTTTTAATGTTGATCCACTTACATTTACTCCACTTTCCCTAGATAACGCGGTTGGGATTGGACTATATTTTTATGTTGATGCATTACCTTTTGTTGATTTACAAGCTGATTTAGAATTCGTTGGGAAAGATTATGATTTTAACATTGAAGGTTTAGATCAAGCATTACCAATGGCATGGGCAAGAATGTCAACTTATTTCAGTTTAAGAAAAAAAATCATAGGTGTTGGTATTCCTTTTTTAGCAAAGGCTCAAATTTATGGGGGTGCAGGTATAAATTCTCATCAAGTAACTCCAAAAATGTCAGCTGAATTAATTACTAATGCAAATTTGGATGAAACCTTAAATACGCTTACAAGCACAGGTAGTTTTGATGCTAATGCATTTGCTCAAGATCTTGGAGATTATGCAAAGGATAATAGAGAAACTTTTTCAGGAGTGCACGTAATGGTTGGACTACAAGCAAAGCTTTTAACATTTAATATGATGGCGAATCTTAGGTATACAATGGCTAAAGATGTTATTCCTGGAAAGAGTGGATTTCCTAGCGCGTACGTTGGATTAGGTATTGGGATCTAAATAAATTGATATATTTTTGTATAAATATTTTCATTTT
>PAFF01000075.1 GCA_002704045.1 Fidelibacterota bacterium | reverse complement strand
ATAAAAAAAATAAA
The DNA here is from genome assembly GCA_002704045.1 of Fidelibacterota bacterium. Lineage (GTDB taxonomy): Bacteria > Fidelibacterota > Marinisomatia > SCGC-AAA003-L08. The sequence continues at coordinate 14,779 of PAFF01000075.1, read as the reverse complement.
TACCTGAACTAAAACCAGTTCCATCCCAAAAAAAACTATAGCTACCACTAACCTGATATTTGTCAACCAAAACACCTATTTGCCTACCTTTTATATCATGCAATTCTATAAGTACCCTAGCATCATTGGGTAATAAATACTTTATTCTGGTAATAGGATTAAAAGGATTTGGAAAAGCTGATATAATATTATAATCATCATTTATAATAGATTGATCAATATTAAAACTCACATTAAAAACTCCATTATTTTGCCAAGCTGGTATATACCCATACAATTTTGATTTCAGCATAAAATTAGAATCATATAAGTAAAAATCAGGTATGTCACCATAAATACAATAATTAATTGAAGATTCATCATAACTTCCCATAACAGGGATATCTGTATATAGACCATTCCATTGTCTAGCTCCTACGATATCGCTGTTATTATAAGCAACAATCCAATCATCATCCTCAACATATTCAATTGAATCAACAAAATAAAAGGCCTGATAAATTGATTGCCTATAAAAAAATGGTGATTCTTTATAATTTTGATACAATTCATTGATCATCAATTCATATCTATTTTCAAAACTAAAAATGACTGGAGTTTCTAAATCTAAATAATCGTCTTTGACTTGAACCCAATAACCTTTTTTACTTTCAAAATGAGTTAAGCTTCCCATCCAAACTTCATCAATATCCTGATTGTTGTTATTAATGTTTTGAGCAGCAATACCCTCTCCTATAATTGCACTAAACTTATCTTCAACATTATCTGGCAATGCATCCTCAATTGTAAGAGTATCATTTATTGGAAATGATATTAGATTATTACCATAATAAACTGTCATTTCGGGAATAGAATCAACTTTACCTGTTACTCTTAACGTATCGTTATTTATTACAGTTACCCAGTATCCTTTAGTCTTATCTAGATCAGTAAGGCTACCCACCCATAGTCCATTGCTTAGGTTTGACGCAACTATGCCTTCGCCAATTACACTAACAGCATTTGATCCTAATGGAGCCATAACATCACTAACCAACGAATTATCGTTAAGAGCATAAAAACTCACTAAATTATGTCCTTCAAATAGGTGAATATCATATTGAACAGTTTCAAAATACTCGCTTCCACTTTCAAGATAATCAACAATATTAATTTCAAAATTATTACAGGGTTGAATATTATCAGGTACTAAACCAGTATAAACAACTTCTAAGGATCTATCATACAATCTGAACTCGGGAATCTCTCCTTGCATTATATAATTATCATGATTACCATCATTCATCATTATAGGTACTGTATAATAAGTATTATAATATGGATAAGTCCAACCAACACATACATTATTATAAAAAGCTCCAATTATATCGCAATCGTTATCAGGGCAATAATAAACATTATCATTAGAACCAGGCACGGAACCACTTTCAATAGTAGTACCATTAATATTAACGTCTGAAAAAAGGTAAAAAGATTGAATAGTTGAGATATCAAAGCACCAATAAACGTCCTGAGAACAAGTTTGACAATAGGAAATAGTAAATATTATTAAAAATAAAAAAAATTTAATCATTTTTGATAAATTAAAACTTGTCAAACTATTTCTAATTTATAGATCACATTTTTTGTAATATTTTAATTTCTCAAAGGTTTACTTGTTTTAAGCATATGAGATATTCGTGCTTTTGACTTTTCTTCACCACAAAGACTTAAAAAAGTTTCACGTTCAATATCGAGAAGATATTGCTCATCAACACCTGACATTGGCCCACCTTTATCCCCTCCTGTTAAAACAAATGCTAATTTTCGTCCGATAAGAGCATCATGTTCACTAATCTTTCCTGATTTAACAAATCCTTTAATAGTACTCTCAAATGCTAATCTACCAGTTTTACCAGGTAGTTTAATATTATCTTTGTATTTGGGTGGATTGTAATCCTCACTCATTTTTAGGACTTCATTTTTAGCGCAACTTAAAATATGATCTTTATTTACAATAATCTTATCATGGCTAGTCAAATATCCTAGACTTTTAGCATGGTTGGCTGAAAAAGAAACTTTTGCAAATGCAATTGTCTCAAATGCTTGTTTAACTACTTGAAAATTTCCCGGTATAATTGTTTTTTGTTCATCTTCAAGTTTTGAAATTAATCTTAAGTTACCACCTGCGCCAGGGATCAACCCAACACCGACTTCTACAAGTCCACAATATAGCTCAGCAGCAGCCACAACTCTATCGCAAGCACCTACAACTTCATAACCACCTCCTAAAACCATACCAAAAGGAGCAACAACAACTGGAAAATTTGAAAATCTTACAGACTGTAAAATCTTTTGCATATTTGAGGTTAAATTATCAATTGAATCCCAATCATTATTCTCTGCTGCGTTTAATATTAAATTTAAGTTTGCTCCAGCAGAAAAATGAGTTGCATCTGAGGATATAACAATACCTTTGTATCCTTGATCTTTAACTAAAGATAGTGTTTCTGCAATTGTCTGCATCAAAGAACCGTCAATTGGATTGAAATTTGACTGCAAAACAGAATGAAATTCAACTCCAGCAACTCCATCTTCTAAATCTACAATGGATGCTGACCAGTTCTTGTTTAAGTGCAATCCTTGATCCTTTTTTGATTGAAAAGAAAACGATGAATCATTTTTGGAAATTTCTAAATACTTTGTTTGATTAAAACTGTAAAAGTATTTTTTACCATTTTCTACTTTATAAAAGCTATTTGAGCCTTGATTGCACATTTCATTGATCCAAGCAGGAACTTCTTTCCTGTCCTCTTTCATTCTGTTTAAGGTTTTTTCAAAACCTAAAGCATCCCAAACTTCAAAAGGACCTACTTCCCAACCAAAACCCCATTTCAACGCATTGTCAATACTTATAATATCATCTGAGATTTCCCCAACAAGATATGATGCATATAATAAAGTTTTAGAAAATACTTCCCAAGTAAATTCTCCAGCTATGTCTTCTGAATTAACCAAAGCTCGTAGCTTGGAATTAATATTTGTGTTTTCCCTAGCTAGGCCAACACCTTTATATCTCTTCTTGTTTTGTGGAGTGTAATCCATAGTTTCAAAATCTAATGAATGTATTACACCCTTTTCTATTTTTTTATAAAATCCCTGTTTTGATTTTTGTCCAAGCCATCCATTACTGATCATAGATTCTATAAATTCTGGTAACTTAAAATAATTTCTAAAATTATCATTAACACCTTTGTCATAGGCAGTTTTAGCTACATAAGTTAGAGTATCTAAACCTACAATATCCGCAGTCCTGTATGTCGCACTTTTAGGTCTACCTATTAAAGTTCCTGTTAAAGCATCGACATCCTCAATAGATAATTTTTTATTTATAGTTTCTTGCAATGTTACCATCATTCCAAAAACGCCTATTCTATTTGCAATAAAATTGGGTGTATCTTTAGCTCTAACAACACCTTTCCCTAATTGATTTGTTAAAAAATCTGAAATTAAATCAATGTAATCTTGTTTCGTTTCAGATCCAGGAACTATTTCAACTAATTTCATGTATCTAGGAGGATTAAAAAAATGAGTTACAAAAAATCTTTCTTTGAAACTATTATCCATTCCATCTGTCAACTCTTTAACTAACAATCCAGAAGTATTACTCGTAACAACTGCATCATCTTTTAGAAAAGGTAATATTTTTTTATACAATTCTTGTTTCCATTCGAGTTTTTCAGCGATAACTTCGATTATCCAATCACAATTTTTTATACTTTCTAAATGGTCATTATAATTTTGTGGAATTATATTCGATGAATTTTTTGGATTGTAAAATGGAGCAGGTTTTAAATTCTTACAAAAATCAATACCCTTTTCACATAATTTTTGATCCATGTCAAATAAGAATACTTTGTAACCAGCATTTGTTAGATGAGCTGCAATCTGACTTCCCATAACACCTGATCCTAAAACCGCAACATTTTCAATTTTCTTCATATTAAAATCCTCAATATTTTTTATATTTTTTCAATAATAGTAGCAATTCCCATTCCTGTACCAATACACATTGTAGCCAAACCATATTTACAATCATTTTGCTCCATAACATTCATTAATGTTATTAATATTCTTGCTCCTGAACACCCAAGTGGATGTCCTATAGATATAGCTCCTCCATTAATATTTATTTTACTTTCATCCCAACCACCTTTTCTTATAACATAAAGTGATTGAGCAGCGAATGCTTCATTAAGTTCAATAAAATCAATGTCATTCATACTTAAATTGGCCTTACTTAAAGCTTTTTCTGTTGCTGGCAAGGGACCTGTACCCATAGTTTTCCAATCAACTCCGGCAACAGCCCTACTGACAACTTTAAATTTAGGTTTATATCCTAGATCTAAACATTTCTTGCTGCTCATAACAAGCAGAGCTGATGCACCCAAAGATATTGGGCTTGATGAAGCGGCAGTTACTGTGCCACCTTCGATAAATGCAGGAGAAAGAGAACTCATCTTTTCAGTATCAGGCTCTCTAGGACATTCATCTTTAGATATTATCTTGTCATTAAAATTTATTTTACAAACTTCATTGTCAAATTTACCTTCATCCCAAGCCTTTAGAGCTTTTAAATGAGAATTAACAGAAAACTTATCCTGATCTTCTCTTGATATTCCTAAATCTGATGCTAAATTTTCTGCTGTTTCACCCATACCAATGTAAAAATCCTGCTCATATAAGGTAGGATTAAAACTAGGAGCAAAACCTCCCATTGGTACTGCAAACATATCTTCAACACCGGCAGCAATTCCAGTATCTATATCGCCCGATAATATTGCTTGACAGATTTGATGAACTGAATCCATCGAAGATCCGCAAAAACGATTTACTACTTTTGCTGAAGCCTCCTTAGGAATGCCTGCCAACAATGATACAGCTCTTCCTAATAACATTCCTTGAGGTCCTTCTGGGAAAGCGCATCCTAAAACTAAATCTTCAATATCATTTTTTGACATAAATGAATTTCTATTGATAAGATCTTTAACAACCATTGCTGCCAAATCATCGGGTAAAATTCCAATTAAATTGCCATCTTTTTTTCCAATTGGACTGCGCAATCCATCTACTAAAACTGGATAAATTTCGTTATTCATTAAAACTCCTAATCTAAAAAGTATTCTTTTTTATTATATAAAACATTCGCAATTTCTTGCTTTAATGATATAATATCTTTTTCAATAACTAAATCATTTAATTCATTATTTAATTTTTGCATTAAAGGGGAACCAGATCTATCTATATTTCTGATAATATCTTTACTATGGTTAATGAGCTCTGAAAATCTCAAATAAACACAAGCATCCATAACCAATTTCATATTTTTATATTTTTCAGAATTTACATCTAACTGCCTTACTCTTTTGAATCCTGTATCCATTAATGATAAACAAATTACCATATCAGCAAAAGGCTCAAGCACCCATTGTTCATTTTTGAAATCTTGTCCATATTTTAAAATAAGTTCATCAAGAGTAAACAACACAACTGATCTTGAAAATTCAACAATATTACAAGATTCTTGTAGTTCTACATTATCCATTTCAACACGATTTACCCAGCTAGTAGTTTTGCATTGATTTATCATATTCCTTATAGGAAGCTCTTCAAGAATAGATTTTTTCAAAGTATATCCTCCAATGATAAGACGATTGACTTCGTTTGTACCCTCAAAAATTCTGTTAATTCGCTCATCTCTATATAGAACAGCAAAACCATATTCCTCAATGTATCCAGCACCACCAAGTATTTGAACTCCATCATCAACATTTTTCCATAAAGCTTCTGAACCAATTATTTTTGCAATAGATGCTTCAATTGCGTGATCTTCAATTGACTTTTGAAGAACATCAAAATATTTTTCATCATGTGGGACATTATTTAGAAATTTATCTATTGATCCAGCTGTCATATATACAATTGTATCAGCTTCCCAAGCACGTATAACCATATCAGCGAATTTTTTTTGTAACATTCCAAATTTAGATATGGATCTGTTGAATTGTTCTCTATCATTTGCAAAATCTAGAGCTTCTTTAATTGCGCTTTTAGAACCAGCTGCTGTAGCCGCACCCAATTTATATCTTCCAACATAAAGACCATTAAAAGCAATAGCTCCACCTTGTCCAACTTTACCTAAAACATTTTCTACAGGGACCTTACAATCTTCAAAATATAAAGTTGTGGTTGAAGAACCCTTTATACCCATTTTATGTTCTTCTTCTCCTGTGCTCCATCCTGGACAATCTTTGTCAACTATAAAAGCTGTATATTTACCTCCATCTACTTTTGCAAATGTTACACAAACATCAGACCAGCTTCCGTTTGTAATATATATTTTTTGGCCATTTAAAAGATAATGTGTTTTTTCATCGTTTAATCTAGCTGACATTTCTCCTGCCATAGCGTCAGACCCTGCGTTAGGCTCAGTTAAAGCATAACAACCCATCCATTCACCAGATGCCATTTTTGGCAAATATTTCTTTTTTTGATCCTCATTTCCATACCATACTATTGGTAAAGTTGCAATCCCACTGTGTGCAGATATGGTAACGTTTATTGATGCATTTTTTCCTGAACAAAGGCCTTCTATAACTAAACATGCAGTAACTTTATCTAACATTGATCCACCATATTCTTCTGGAATATCAATGCCTAAAAATCCTAATTCACCCACTTCCCTAAAAATATCAAATGTCAAGTCTTTATTCAATTTATTTAATTCTTCATTAACAGGTAAAATTCTTTTGACACCAAATTCTTTTGCACTACTTTCAATCAACTCGTGATCTTCTGATAAATTTTCTCTACTAAATATCTGACCTGCATTAGTAGGAGTTACGATAAATGCAGCACCTTTTCCTACATAATCATCATAATTTAATTTGTCTTCTTTAATGTTATCATATTCCTCTAAAATTACGTTTGATCTATTTTTCATTTCTTTTGTCCTTTAATTAGTCATTTCAATTGAAGTCTTTTTTAAACCATTTATAATAAAATTCATTACTTCATTAACATATTGTTCTGCTGTAAAATTTTTATGATCAAAAATACTAAACCATATGACTCCTTGCATTGATGTCATAACAGCCATAGCAGCCATGCCAGGGTCAATATTTTTATATTCACCATCATTGATCGCATTTGAAAAAATATTTTCAAGATGACTTAACATTTTATTATATAATTTTTTTGTTCTTTCTCTAACTTTAACATCCCTATTTGATAAAGCCCATATTTCCAGCTCAGCCAAAAATAGGTACTTTTTATTTTTAAAATTGCTTGCAACTTCCGATGCAAGCTCTTTTAGTACATTGACTAGCGAAACATTAGAATAATCATTACTGTAAAACTTTGGCAAAAATGAAGTTTCCCAATAATCTATTAAAGAAAAAAATAGATCGTGCTTGCTAGAAAAATGATGATAAACCGCCCCCTTACTAAAACCAGCTTCATCTGCAATGTCATCCATCTTGGTATTGGAATATCCATTTACTACAAATATTTTCATAGCTGCTTTTAAAATCTGATTTTTGCTGTTTTCTTTGCTCATAACATACCGACCGGTCGGTATAATTTAATAAAAAAATGATTAATATTCTACTAAAATAATTATTTTTTTAATAAAGTTGGAACAACAAATAATGTGGCAAAAAAACATGTAAACGATCCAATAAATAATGTAATTCCAAGGCTACCTAGACCTCTATAGGTTGAGAACCATAAAGAACCAAATGCTAACATAGTTGTGATTGTAGTTAGTAAAACTGCTTTTCCTGTTGATGAAAATACAATTTTTATATTCTTTTCAATTATATATCTATGAATGATATGTATTCCATCATCAATGCCAATACCTATGATTAAAGGAATAGCTACAATATTCATCATATTCAATTTTAAATTTAGTAAGCTCATCAACCCCAACATCCAAATCAAACCAAATACTAATGGAATCATTGAAATAAATGATAATTTGATATTTTTCATATCAACCAAAAGAAGTAACAATATTGCAAATAATGCATAAAATGTTGATTTTTTCCCATCATCAATCATCATGTTCATATAGCTCACCATAATTGCTGGCATCCCTGTTGAGGTTTCAGAAATTAATTCAGACTCCTTATTAAAATCGAATAAATAATTCATATCTTCCCAAACAATTTGATTTGGATAAACAGTAACCAAGTAAAAATCTTCGTTTTTACTTACGAATCTATTTTTAATTTGATCAGGTAATAATTTTATATTTAATGGTTTGAAATTTGACATTTTTTCTAATCTATCTTTAAAGATTTTAGAAAAATTTTGTTGAAAAATTGATAATTGATATTGAATGTTTTGATTTTTGTTTAGTAGATGGGAATATTTTGAAAGTATACCTGTAGCTATAGAATCGCCAGCCTCACCAACTAATCTTTTACATTTTTTATAAACTTTGTCCTGTAAACCAATGTAAGATAAATCTTGAAGTTCTATCAAATTAAATTCTAATCTATTTATCTCATCAAGATAAGTCTTAAATTCGTAATCTGAAATATTTTTCTTCAATTCAACAGCGTTTATTGACCTTCTAATTTTCCTAATAAAATGAAAAATATCAGATTGACTTTCCTCATTAGGAAGATAATCAATTATACTTTCAACTCTACCAGCTGTATTCATCCCTTTAATTTTTTTTGTTAATGACCTGATACTATCAATTGAACTGGATGTAAATAACATATAATCAGAGGCTATATTAAAAGATTCATGCATTTTCTCTTGGTAATTAATTGATTCTAACCCAATTGGCTCTAAATTTAAAATATTATAATCAAATTGAATATTTAATGCATAATAAAGCAGTACAACAGTAGAAATAATAATAATTGGAGAGAAAAATATTTTATTTTCGTTTACTTTATTTGCAATAACTCCCAATATTTTATATGTATTATCGATACGTTTGTGCTTTATGTTAAATTTTCTCAATACTTTTTCTCTAATTATTAAAAGATTAGGAAGTACGAGTATTGTTGCTATCATTGTAACAATAATTCCAATACTTGCAACCAAACCTAATTCTGACATACCTTTATTTTTTGAAAAAAACATTGTAAAAAAAGCTATACCGGTTGAAAATGCGCCTGTTGATATGCCAGGACCACTTTTAAATAGAGCTAAACTCATTGCTTCCTTGTCGCCTAGACCTTCATTCTTGAATTGTGTAAAAGTTGAAATTATATGAATACTAAAATCAATTGCTAATCCAACCAAAACAAGTGAAATCATTGAAGTTAACAAGTTTAAGTTATCAACCAAATAAGAAGAAATTCCTAGCGACCAAATAATACCAACTGTAACAGTTATAATTGATAGTAATGGACCAAACCACATTCTAAATGAAATTACAAATAATAAAAAAATAAATATAAATGCTATTAATGTTATCATAAATGAATCGTTTTTTATTGCTTCAAGCTCATCTCTTTGCAACACCATTGTTCCAGTTAAACCAGTATTAATATTAAATTTTTTTGAACTTTTCTGAATTATATTATCAATTGTATTTACAGCATCAACCACTAAGGATATATCATCAAACATATTAAATTTTGGTTCTATCATTATTAGCATCATATTTTTTTCTATATTTAAAAAATATTCTTCTCCAATAGTGATTGCATCCACAGCTGATTTTGCTAAACCAGCTGAATATCCTTTGATTATAGCTTCATTTTTATAAAAAATAAATTTTTCAATACCATCTAAAAACCTTACCGCTGACTCCTCATCATCTTTAGTTTCTAGGCCATCTTCATTAATAAATTCTTTTTCAAATGAATCATTTAAGTTTATTAAAAATGATATTAAATTCGGATTTATAAATAATTCACTAAAATTTTTGAGTTCAGTTTTGGAAAATAATTTTAAGGAATTATTTAAAATAAAATCAGTTGGAATTTTATCATCGACTCTATCAATAATGTCATCATATTCAAGCAACCTTGGCTTTATATATTCACTAAACTGCTTTAAATTATTTTCTGCTCCTTCTAGTACAACGATGATATTTGATGAATTATTAAATTCTTTTATAATTAATTCAAATGCATTAGCTTTTTTATCACCGTTAGGTAACATATCAACTACACTTGGGGAAACTTCTAGTTTAGAGGCAAGAAAGCTAAAATAAATAGTTAGTATTATCAAAAATACACTACATAACCAGGTTTTTTTGACAACAAGATTAGCTACAATATTTAATATTTTATTTCTTATATTCAAACTTAAAAATATATCTGAACTCTAATTTTAAATGCCCAATCATTTAATCCAAATTCTGTTGTATGATCTCCATTGAACGCATATAAGTAAAAAGATAAATCAACATCATCATATAAACTGCAATACAAACTTGGAATTAAAATACTACTTTTATCTGATATGTTATTGATGGATTGAAAAGATATTGTATTATAATTATCAATTTGGTAGTTTAAACTAAAGAAAAAATAATCCTCTCCAATTGGATTTATGAAACCTAAAAGATAATTATGAATCAAATCAATCGGATATTCTGAATTATAATCGTATGATAAATCCTGATGAAATCTTTCATACATTATATTTAAACCATACTTAAATGTATAATCAAAACTAACTGTCCATTCCATACTTTTAGAATTTATTTTTTTTACAACCTCAAAAGATGATCCAATATCAAAAATAAGATTTCCTGAATAAGTTAAACCTAAGTAATTATCTAGATCATACAATAATTTATTATCTTTATAAGTTTTGTTAAGGTATCGAAATACATGTAATCTTAAATAATTATTATAAATTGATGTTCCAATTGATGTAAAAAAAGAAATTTCATCTCCCTTTTCTTCAGGAATTATAATCAAATCAAAATCATAAGCTTGAGCAAAAAAATGTAATCTGAAGGCATTATTACCTTGAATTTCATAATTTGGATCTAAAACATTTTTGAATGAAATTTTATTTATAGGGTTCCAAATAAATCCAGACCCATAATAAATTGGTTGTTTACCTATCAATATTTTAAAATTACTTTTATTATACGAAAAAAATAAATTGTCAATTAAAAATAAAACAGTCTGCAAAGTATCATAATAATTAAAATTGTTTTTTTCATTATAGGGTAAAAAATCTTCAGAATTTAAATATCTTAACCCAAAATTATTTTTACCTATTAATGATAAATTAAAATCAATACCATTAGATATTTTTTTTTCAAAATCTAATCTGATTTTATTGTAACCTAAATAATTGATATTATTTTTTGAGTATATATCAATATTTGATTCAAAATATCCTGAGCTTTCAAAACAAAATAAAAAATTAATACATAAAACTAAACTCATTACAACATTAATCATTTTTGAAGCTTATTTTCATTAAAAATATCATTATCAAATAAAACATCAAATTCAATTTCATCAATCATCATTTTTGTTTCTGTTTTAGTTAAATTATTCTTCATTAACATAGTTTGTGCATATGAAAAACTATTATTATGTAATATATTATCAAGAAATAAAGTCTTTTCATTTATATTCTTTTTGAAATAACTAATTTTGGAAGGATATAAAGTTTCAACATTCGCATAAATTATAATTTTATCGTAATCTGATTTTTTTTTATCAATAATATTTAAATTAATAATAAAATCATTTTTTTCTTTTTTTAAATCTATTTTATAATCGGTTAACCAATTATTATTTTTACCTAAATCTTCAAAAGTAAATTCACTATTTTGCAAACCTTGTTTTGAAACATGGGAACCTAATTTCCTTATTCTTCTAGTTCTATCAAAATATGCCCATATATCCTTACCATTATTTTTTATCAAAAAAGAGTTATTTTTTACTTTTTTGGGAAAAATGTACCTTATTAACTGCACCCCCTCAATATTGTCAGCAAAATACTCATATTTAAATAATCTATCTTTTTTTACTGGAGATGTATTTACTTGGGTAATGATACCTTTGCTAGTTGGAGGGGTTAATTTGTTGACTATTGAATCAAGTATTGAATACGATTCATATGATTGACTAAAAATTAAATTTGAGAATAAAAATAAATAAATAATAAACATATATTATATTAATGCTAAATTCAAAAGTTAAACCAATAATTTTTTTAATGTAAATGAAATATATATTATCCATTGATGCAGGTACAACAGGAATAACCGTTTTACTAATTGATAGTAAACTAAAAATCATTGACAAAGAGTACTCTGAGTTTAATCAAATTTATCCAAATCCAGGATGGGTTGAACACGATCCCATTGAAATCTGGGAAGTTACATTAAAACTCATTAATATTATTTTAAATAGAAATAATAACAAAAAAATAAGCTGTATAGGAATTACAAATCANAGAGAAACNACNGTTNTGTGGGANAAANATAATGGTAAACCTGTTTACAATGCGATTGTTTGGCAAGACAAAAGAACAAATGAGATGTGTAACAATTTAATTAAAAATGGTCAAAATAATATAATTAATAAAAAAACAGGTTTAGTAATAGATAGTTATTTTTCAGCTACAAAAATTAAATGGATAATTGACAATGTTGACAATGTATCAGATTCAATAAAAAATAAAAAAATATTATTTGGTACAATTGATACTTGGTTACTTTGGAAATTAACAGGCAACAAAATACACAAGACTGATTATACGAATGCATCAAGAACATTAATTTTCAACATAGAATCTAAAAGTTGGGATAAAGACTTATTAGAAATATTTGATATCCCAAAATCTTTACTGCCTGAAGTATGTTCATCTAGTCATGTATTTGGATATACAAACAAAAATATAATAAATGATAGTATACCAATATCAGGTATTGCTGGTGACCAACAATCTGCTTTATATGGACAATTCGGTTTTAATATTGGTGATATTAAAACAACATATGGAACTGGTTGTTTTACTCTAGTTAACACAGGGAATAAAAAAGTAATTTCAAAAAATGGTATTTTAACAACATTAGCCTGTGATTTTAATGGGAATCCAGTTTACGCATTAGAAGGTTCGGTGTTTATTGGTGGAGCTGTAATACAATGGTTAAGAGATGAAATGCAAATTATTGAAAATGCTGAAATAACAGAAAAGATTGCTAAATCCGTTAATTCTACTAAAGGAGTTTACATCGTACCTGCTTTTTCAGGATTAGGTGCACCACATTGGGATATGGAAGCTAAAGGTTTAATATCTGGATTAACAAGAGGCGCAAATAAAAAACATATTGTTAGAGCTGCTTTAGAGAGTATAGCTTACCAAGTTGAAGATTTATTAAAATCTTTAGAAAATGATTTGCAGTTAGAACTAAAAATAATGAGTGTAGATGGTGGTGCCTCAAAAAATAATTTTTTAATGCAATTTCAGTCAAATATTTCGAATATAACTATTTCTAAGCCAGAAAATATTGAATCTACTGCTCTAGGAGCTGCTATGCTTGCTGGAAAAAAACTAAACATTTGGTCAAGTTCNGAAAAAATAATACGTTTTAGGAGACAAGAATATTTATATAAACCTAATTTAGCATCCAACGAACGCAACAAGTTAATGATTGGCTGGAAAAAAGCTATTAATAAAACAAAAAATATTTAGTTAATTCTAGCCAACTCTTAGTTTGTAAGCATTACTTACCCTGTCAATAGCAACCATAAATGCTGCAATTCTCATAGGAGTATTTTTTGCAACTTTCATATCATAAACACACTTGTATGCTTCTACCATTTTTGATTCAAGCTTCATATTAACTTCGGATTCAGTCCATTTAAACTGTTGTAGATTTTGGACCCATTCAAAATAGGATACTGTAACTCCACCAGCATTTGTAAGAATATCAGGGATTATAGGAATTTTACGTTTCCATAAATTGACTGCTGCGTTTCCTGTTACAGGTCCGTTTGCTGCTTCAATTATTATTTTACAATTGATATTATCTACATTACCGGTATTTATAGCACTTCCAAGAGCAGCCGGTATTAAAAAATCACATTTTTTAGTTAGTAGTTCTTCATTGCTAATTAGCTCATAATTATTGAAGCCTTTAATGGTTCTACTGTTTTCCTGGTATGCTAATAATGATTCTATATCAATACCATCGTTATCAAATATTGCACCATTAATATCACTTACGCCAATAATTTTACAACCATATTCATTTAGAAACTTTGCAGCATAAGATCCAACATTACCAAATCCTTGTATAATAACTTTAGATTTTGTTAAATCAATCTCCCAACTTTTAGCTGCCTCTCTAGTTATAATAGCAGTACCTCTTCCAGTAGCTGCCTCTCTTCCTTCAGATCCACCTAATTCCAATGGTTTTCCTGTTACTATTGATGGTGTATAACCATTTATATCACTATATTCATCCATGAACCAGCTCATAACTTGAGCATTTGTATTAACATCTGGTGCAGGAATATCTTCATTCGAACCGATTATTGGATCAATTGCTCTAAAAAATTTGCGTGAAATTCTTTCAATTTCATTCTTAGAATACTTACTTGGAATTCCTCAAGCCTCATAATATGTTTAATAACTGTTTTGATACGACTTTCGCTTCCTGCATCATATAAATACCAATCATATATTTCTGAACCATCTAGTAATTCTTCTAATAAAAGATCTTTAGTTTGCTGTGATGGTTGAATAGCTAAAAAGTATTCAAGCATTTCATTAAGTAATAAAACAG
>PAFF01000074.1 GCA_002704045.1 Fidelibacterota bacterium | reverse complement strand
ATCTTAGATTATTAATAATTGATTTTTTTAAAATATTATCAGCTTCGTTTTTTCCATAAATACCATTATAAATCATATTACCATCTCTACCTTTATAATTACCTAACCATAATCTAAATATTTCTATTACTCCTGGATATTCGTTTTGTAATTGTTCTAGACTTTCAACTCTTGAAAAGATTGAACCCTGATTTTGTACACCAATTAGTTTATCATCAACTTCATTATTATCAAGCATTTTTATTACACCTATTAGCTTCACTTTAGCAATATCACCTCTTTCTAATGGCTCTCCAATAACAAAAATATCTAATGGGTCTCCATCTCCCCCCTCGCTTATTAAAGATATTGTATTAGGTATCATACCATAATTACCAGGATATCCTAAATATTGAATAGTTCTAGGTTTTCCATTTTTATTATCTCTGATTATAGTATTTTGATTTTTATCAAACTCCCATTTTTCTAATGTACCTGACTTTATCTCTATAAGAACGTTTACATTACCATCAATATCCAATGTATTTATATCATATGTATTTTTGCAGGAAAAAAATAAAAAAGCCAAAATTATAAAAAATATCTTCATAAGATCCTCTTAATTGATTAATGTTGTTGCGTATTATATTATTTTTTTCAGTAAAGTTTTAGATATTTTTATTTTTTGTTTTTAATTTTTTTTATATTTTTTATCTTTCATTTTCTCTTTACAAAAAAATACTATTAATGTCAAATCAAGCAAATCGTGCAAATAAATATTGACACGTTAAAATATTAATAATTAAATTTGATTATAATTATTTCGCGCACATCGCGCATTTAAATAAAACAAAGGAGAATATGATAATGGACTTATTTAGTGTTAATAATCCTAACCTACTAGTAAACTTTTCATTTTGGTTTGCTACTGCATCGATGTTAGCTGCTACAGCTTTCTTTTATGTAGAAAGAAATGACGTAAGCGCAAAATGGAGAACTTCACTTACAGTAGCTATGCTTGTTACAGGAATTGCATTTTGGCACTACCTCTACATGGCAAAATACTTTTTTGAAACAGGTCAATCACCATTAGTTTTAAGATATGTAGACTGGCTTATAACAGTGCCTCTACAAATCGTAGAATTTTATTTGATATTAGCTGCAGTAACAGCAGTGAGCTCAAGTTTATTCTGGAGATTACTAGGAGCTTCATTAGTGATGTTAGTTGGAGGTTTCTTAGGAGAAGCTGAACTAATGTCAAGAATGCCTGCATTTGCTATTGGTATGCTTGGATGGTTTGCAGTACTATGGATGATATTCATGGGACCAGCAGCTGAAGTAAGCAACTCAACAGGTAATCCAGCAAGTCAAAAAGCTTTCAAGGCCTTAAGATTGATCGTTTTAGTAGGATGGTCAATATATCCAATTGGATATTATTTAAATGGTCCTGGAGCAAGCCCAGACTTGACAAATATCGTTTACAACTTTGCAGACCTTGTTAACAAAGCTATGTTCGGCTTAGTTATCTGGGCAGCAGCAAAGTCAGATAAGTAAAAATTAAATTAAATGCGCAGCTTAATGCTGCGCATTTTTTTTATGTTATTCTACAATAGACTCATATCATTTACATTCTTATGTACAGCACTCCTGCTTGTACTAATTAACTATTTTTTATTTCAAAACATAGCATCATATTTGTTTTTTATTTCCTTTATTACAATTATTACATTTGGAATTTCGCACGGATCTCTTGATCAAGTGAAAGGTGCTACACTACTAAAGTACTATAATATAGAAAATAAATATTTATTTTATTTATGCTATATATTGACAGGTGCTTTTTTCTTCTTTATTTGGTATTTGCAGCCTACCCTATTTCTTGTATCTTTTATACTACTTGGAGCATATCATTTTGGAAAAGACGATTGCTACCTTATGCAAATAAAGGAAAATATATTTACTAATTTGATTTTTCTACTAAAAGGACTACCAATTATACTAACACCTTTTATTTTTCATTTCAGCGAAACTATTCATATAGTAGCAACAATAACACAGAGCAATGATTCAAGTTTCATAAATTTTTTATATTATTTAAACGAAAAGAACTTTTTATTAATAATTAATTTTATAATCTTTATCATAGCAAATACAATCATTGCAAGTAGAGGAGATAAAATCAATTATTTTGTTGAATTTTGCGCTCTTAACATTGTCAATTTTACATTTACACCTTTTATTGCATTTGCAGTTTATTTCTGCACACTGCATTCTTTAAGGCACTATCTCTCCCTTATCGAAGATTTGCGGATTAACACCTACAAAGAGGCATTGAGATTATTTTATTCAAACTTAATTCCAATTACCCTTCTAACCATAACCTTCATTTTGTCATTCGGTTTCTTATCACAATCCAATCTATCATTAAACGATCATTTGACACAAATCTCATTTGTTTCTTTAGGAGTATTGTCTCTTCCGCATTTAGTTCTTGAAGTGTTATATGATAACACCTCAATAAGTTAAAAAACATCTATGATAAATATTGTTTGGTTAAAAAGAGATCTAAGGACGCAAGATCATGAACCTTTTAATCTAGCCTATGATGGTATTAATAAGATTTTTCCTGTTTACATATTTGATACTGAAATTGTCAAAAAAAAGGACTTTAGTAGTAGACATTTTCATTTTATTTACAACTCAATATTGGATATAAATGAAACTTTAAAAAAGTTCAATATAATAGTGACAATTTTTTATGGATCAACAATAGATGTATTTCAATACTTAAATAGGAAACTAAAGATTAATAAAGTATTTTCCTACAATGAAACGAATAACTTAATCCATCTTAAAAAAAATAATGAAATAAAAATCTTTCTAAAAAAACATAATATAACTTGGGAATTATCAAGTAAAAATGGTGTTATTTCAAACATAGTAAATCGAAAAAATTGGGATAAAAGATGGTATTCTTATGTAAATGATAATTTAATTGAAAACAAATTCAGAAAACAAGAAAATATAGATATTGAAAATCCGTTTATCATCCCTAATAAAATTTACAAAAAACTTCAAAAATATCCAGAAGAACTTCAATTATCTGGGGAAACAAAAGCTTGGAAAGTTTTAAATGATTTTATAAATAATAGATCACAGAATTATTCAAAAAACATATCAAGCCCACTAAACAGTAGATATAGTTGCAGTAGGATATCAACATATCTAGCCTGGGGTAATGTGTCAATAAGACAAGTTTTTAAATTTGTTAAGAATAATGAAAAATATAATACTAACAAAAGAAATCTTAATAGTTTTCTTATAAGATTAAAATGGAATTCACATTTTGTTCAAAAGTTTCATGTTGAACCTAGATATCAAAATGAGTGTATAAACAGAGGGTATGAAAATTTAGAAAGAACAAATAAAATTGACCATCTTAATGCTTGGAAAAATGGATCCACTGGTTTTCCTTTCATAGATGCTTGCATGAAATCATTGATTAAAACAGGTTGGTTAAACTTCAGAATGAGAGCAATGTTGGTATCTTTTCTATGTCACCATTTAGATACTGATTGGAGGCTAGGAGTAAATTTTTTAGCAAGACAGTTTTTAGATTATGAACCTGGTATTCATTATACCCAATTTCAAATGCAGGCTGGAACAACTGGCATTAATACATTAAGAATTTACAATCCAGTAAAACAATCACAAGATCAAGATCCAAAAGGTATATTTATTAAAGAATGGTTACCCGAACTTCGAGATCTTAATAAAGATCAAATTCATGAACCCTGGATTCAAAATAATATTGAGCAAAATTTATTTTTCAAAGAAAACAATTTATACTATAAACCTATTATTGATCATATTGAAAGTGGAAGATTGGCAAGAAAAAAAAATTGGTCATTTAAGAAAAACCTATCCGTTAAAAAAGAAAATAAAAGAATGGTTTTAATGCATACGAGAAATAACTAGAATGATAAAATTAAACAAATACGAAATTGATAGAATCATTGGTATGGCTATGGAAGATAGAACACCATTTGATTCTATAAAACAACAGTTTAGTATTAATCACGGTGATATTATAAAACTTATGTGCAAACAATTAACTGAAAAATCATTTAAAAAATGGAGAAAAAGAATGAATGGAAGAAAAACTAAGCATAAAAAAAACTTCGATAAAAGCTTTTACAGGTTCAAATCTAAAAATCAAAAATAATTGCTAAAACAAAGATTACCCTACAAATTCTGTAAAACGTGCAACTTACCATTTAATTGGAGGAAAAAATGGTCTCNCAATTGGTCCAATGTTTTATATTGCAGTCAAAAATGTAGAATGAAAAAAAATAAATTAAATGACTAATCCAGAAAATTCAAATTCAGTATTTCTTTGGAATAAATACTATGATATCAATAAAACAGAATATATTGATTTATCAAATGTAGAAGGGAACATTCCATCGGACATAGGTAAACTCAAAAATCTACTCTATTTAAAAATTAGAGGAAAAAATATCAAAGGAACAATACCAAATAGTATCGGATATTTAAAAAAAATTATTACTATAGATTTTGCTTTCTGTGGTCTCAACGGTTCAATTCCAAATTCAATTGGAAATCTAAAAAAATTAAAAACTATTAATCTTAAATCAAATAATATTTCTGGTATTATTCCTCATTCAATTGGCAATCTAACCTATCTAAAATCTCTAGATTTTTCAAACAATAAACTAGAAGGATATATACCCGAGGATATTAGTAAACTAAAAAAAATCTGGTACCTAAATTTATCTAATAATAAACTTAATGGTACAATTTCTGAAGACATCATTAGTCTAATATCCAAAAATAATCTACCTATTAGTAGTATAATATCATCAAATAATATTAAACTACCTTTAACATAAATATGCGTACATTAATTTTAATTACTGTAATTTCTTCCCTATTAGCAATAACCTATTTGTCTTTATTAATTTTGGGATTAGAAGGTACAATTATCTATATATTAATATTTTCTTATTTTTTATATTGGCTTACAAAAAAAAGTTTTCTGAATTCATATTTCAAAAAAAATAAAGAGAAGTAAATGAAATCCATTATTCAAAACAAAACTTTTTTACTATTTTTCTTAGGAAATATTATTTCACTCATTGCATTTGGATTTAACACAATTTCAATAAGCTGGCTTGTTCTTGAACAAACTGGATCAGAATTTCAACTTGGTAAAATTATGGCTGTAGCAACGGTACCTGGCTTAATAATTGCCTTATTGTCTGGATATTTGATTGATAAGCTTAATAGAAAGTGGCTACTCGTATTTTTAGATCTTTTTAAAATGTTTGTTTTAGTTCTATTTTTAATTGCTACATATTTTTTTGAACTAAAAATGTACTTTATTTATACTGCTGTCTTTTTAATTGGTATTGGTAATGCACTATTTTGGCCAACTGGGCAAGCATTTGTTCAACAAATTGTAAATGAAAATGATTTTTTTAATGCTAACAAACTACTATCTGCAAGTTACCAAATTGGTTCAATTTTCGGAGCTGGGTTAGGAGGCATTATTGTACACTATTTTAATCCCTATTCAGCATTATTTATAAATATTTTTGCTTATTTAATATCATCTACACTTATTTCCTATGCTCCATTCAAACATAATAAAAATTCTTCCAATGAAGAATTATCGATACTATCAATAAATAAAGGAATCGAATATCTAAAAAAAAGAAAAGATATATTAGTACTGACCATGACAACTATTCTTTCAGATGTTGCAATATGGGGTTCACTATCAGTATTAACAATTTCAATATCAACTAATATTTTTGACAAAGGAACTTGGGGTTATGGTATTTTAGATAGTTTTTACGGTGCAGGTGCACTTTCATCCGCTTTTTTAATTGGTTATTTAACTAAAGAGTTTCAAAGACAAACAGTATTAAAATTTTTCTATTTTGGAGCAGCAATCTTCTTATTTTTATCTGCAAATATGCCAAATATATATTTGGCTTCTTTGTGCTTTCTGTTTATGGGATTTAATAACAATTCAGCTAGGATATTGATAAGGACTATATTAATGGAGAATATTCCAAATAATATCATGGGAAGAGTTCAAACTTTACTTGGAATATATACTAGGGTTATGGTTGTAACTAGTTCTTTGCTGTGTGGTTATTTAATTGAGAACATAAGTATTGAAAATGCAATAAACTTCACTTGCTTTCATTACATCCTAGCCATGATAGGAACATATGCTGTCAGTAAAAAATGGCAAAGATCAGTTCAATACTTAAATTAAATATAATTATTTATAAAATTTAACAAAAAAGTAAGTAAGTACTCACATTTATCTTGTTTTGTTTTTTTTTATTTAATAATATATTAAATGAAATTTATTTTATTTTTTTTATATTTCAATTTTAGTTTTGCTGGTACAATCACAGATCAACAAAAAAATACATTCTGTAAAATATGCAATATAAATAATAATTCTCAAATTGAGTTAAATGATTGTTTAAAAGATTATTGCGATAATGTGTGTAACAATAATATCGAAATCATAGCATCTAATAAATTAGAGCCCGATTCAGCTAATTTGATATACGATCCCATTGCAGAGAAAATATCAAAAAAAAAGAATTTAAATATTATTTTTATGTATGATTCTATTTCAAGAGAACCTTTAATTAAAAAAAATCAAAATGAAAAATATATTCAATCTAAAAAAAAGTGGTTTCGATCTATTGGATTTGGACCATCATTAACAAACAATATTAAAAAACAAAAAAATATAAGTGACAATTCTAATATTGCAATAAATTTTGGTTTATATAGAAACTATAAATCAAATACCTTGGTTGGATTGAATCTATATGGAAAATATCAAGAAAATGGACATGAAAACAATCTATTCATTAACGTACTTTCCTTTTCTTACTTAACATTTATAAAAAATAAAATTCAAGATATCTTTGTAACTGTAAATTTAGGTCCAGCAAGAAAGTCTTATAAAGATCTATTAAATGGGAAAATATCACTTCAACATGGATATAGCTTCATGTATGGAATTGGGATACCTGTTTTTTTAAATGAAGAAATATTAACTTTTGGAATTGAATATTCCAGATTAAGTTTAAAAAATAGAATAGATGACCATAATTTTATTGAAAAAGAATATTTCATTGCTTTTAAAGGCTCTTTTTTATTTTAAAAAGGTTTTTTGCTAATATTTACTTTATTACTTAGTTATTAAATTGAAAATATATTGAGTATGTATACACTTACATTATTTATTTATTTATTATTTATTTATTTATTATTTTTTTAAATTATTTATATGAAACTAATCTTAGTATTTAAAATATTTATTTGCCTCATGTTTGCATCCAATATTACCGATGATCAAATTAAAACTATCTTTAAACTTTGTAATAATAGTAACATCTCACAAACTGAGTTAAATATTATTTTAAAAAAAAATAATGTAACATCAATAATACATTTATCAGATTTACAAGCAAATAATATTATTAATGAATTATATGTAGATTATCCAAAACAATTACAAGAAATACAAACTAATAGTACGGATTCAACTAAAATCCGAATTAATGAAAAAAATAATATTAAAAATATCATATATAATCCAATGACTGGGGAGCAAATATTAGAAAATGATTCAACAAAAACTAAATTATTAAAACCAAAATATTCAAAACTTAAATTTCCGGTAAAATCTGATATTAATAAAAAAAATAATTATATCTTCATTGGTGCAGGCCCATCCTTGACTGACAATTTTAAAAGAATTGATATATATAATGAAAAAAGTAGTTATCAAAATAGAGCATTTAATATTGGTATTTATGCTCCTTTAAGCAAAGGTCTTGACCTTGGTATTAATCTAGATTACCCATTTTTTTTAAGATCATTGATTGGAGTAGCATTAAGTGGTAAGGAACAAAAAATAGGATTTTCAGAAAATTCAAATTCAAAAATTACAATAAGATACTATATTTTATCAGCAAGCTTAATACATTTTTTAAATGAATTTAATAGTGGTACTTATTTATATACTAATCTAGGACTTATAAAACGAACTGGATACAAATCTTATTGGTGGAATTTAGGAACAATTCTAACATTAGGAATAGGACAAGCATTTAAATTTAAGACTTTTACAATTTTACCAGGGATTGATTATAATAAATCTTTTGATTCTTTTTTAAATATAAAAGTCTCATTTCTATTTTAATTAATTTTAAAAATTCTAATCCAATATAACATTTACAAGTAAAACAATATCAAGAACATTAATTGTTTCATCAAAGTTAAGATCAGCTGATTCAAATACTTGATCATTAGGTTGTTCTTCACCTGTAATATAGTTAATCATTATAACGACATCAAGAATATTGATTATACCGTCAAAGTTTATATCCCCCAATAAAACAGAATCATTTATAAAAACTTGTATTGGTATGCTTGCATTACCTCCATAAGATATAATATTTATGTAATTTAAATATTCATCAAATAATAAATCATTTGTATCAACAGAAAGATTAATTTGATCTGATTCTCCAGCATTAATTTGACCAAAATTTTGTGATAAAGTTATCCATTCTGGACTTTTTTTAATTTTAACTGATAGTAAGTTTTGCAGATAATTATTATTGTAAGCTACTTCTAATCCATCCACACCTCCNAGATTCTGTATTCCAANAGTTCCATTNGNNAANTCTCCAAGCATTTCATTATAATTAAAAGATATATCACCATTTGAATAAAGAACAACTTGAAAATCATAAAAACTATTTTCAAAGTTTGTCCACCAATGTGCAACACTATTAAACCATACAACCATCCTATCGCTATTTGAATGATAGTATACATTTCCTGAACAATATTGATTGCAATTATCATTTACAGGATTTAAATCATCCCAAAATGGAAATATCGCTGGTGAAGGAGCAGAATTTGAAGGTAACTGTTGATTGTTCCACTCAATATTATCATCACCAAAACCTATCCATCCATTTGGATTAATTCTAATTTCATTATAACTATTTCCGTAAAAAGGGAAATTAAAGTCTAAAGGTACTAATTGCCCAGATTCGTCGTTATTTGTAAAGGAGTATAAAATTCCAGTTTCTGAAATATCAATCCAATCATATTCAAATATCTCAGTTTCTGAATCAGACCAAAAATTTCCATAATTATCAGACTGATTTATGCCAAGAAATGGAGAAATACTCAATTGATATGATAATACTGAATTATCTTCACCATTATTAATTAGTGACAAAACATCAGTTCCTTGATCACCTTCATCTATTTGAAAAGTAAATTCTCCAGGACTAAAATCTAAGTTAGGGCTAGGACCGCTAATCTCTTGTAAAGCATTAAACAAGTTTAGTCTTCCCCCACTTACAGTTACTCCATTTAAACTTGGAAGAATATCAACTGTGTTTAACAAAGCATTTTTTATTTCTAAAGAGCAATTTGCTGGATTATCAATACAATCTTGTGCAAAAGCTAAAGAAGCACCAGCATGCATTAAACCAACTGCTCCAGCTACATGAGGAGTTGCCATTGAGGTACCTGTGTAGGAACAAGTAACACCACCTGTTACAGTACTACAAATATCTGTTCCAGGAGCGCCTAAATCAATACTATTTGTTCCGTATCCCGCACTGTTATATTTAACATCATTTCGTGTAGTATTAGTAACGGTAACTACCCAATCACTATTACAACCTGTTGGAACATCTCCTACTTGATCTACATTTTGATTACTATTTGTTGTAGCTGCCGCACTTAATATTCCTACTTGACCCATTGCATTATACAAATCATTCCATACAGGATAAGATCCTGAGTTACAATTTGCATTATCAACTCCAAAACTACTATTNGTNGCAACGACATTTGCTCCAAATTCACCATTNGAAGATAACCACAATGATTTTTGATCTAATACATATCCATATGCAATACTAATTGTGGAAGTAGATCCTGAAGATCCAGCTACTGACATTATTTTAACATCCCAGTTAACTCCAACTACATCAGAACTATTATTACCCTTAGCTCCTATAGTTCCAGCAACATGTGTACCATGATTATCAGAAGGTATACTTCCATCATTACTGTATGCATCCCATCCATTAATATCATCAACATATCCATTACCATCGTCATCTATACCATTATTTGGAATTTCATTATTATTAACCCAAATATTATTAACAAGATCAGGATGATTTATGTCAACACCACCATCCACAACAGCAACTACAATTTCGTCACCTANNGCAGTTAAACCACCAGTTGATATGTCCCAAGCTTCTACAGCATCAATATCACCATCAACTTGACCTCCGCTTTGACCAGTATTATTTAATCCCCACATTTGATTAAAATAAGGATCGTTTGGTATTTCACGCTGCTTTACTTTATGGTCTAGCTGGGCATAAACAACATAATCAAAACTAGAAATTTCATCTAAATACTTAAATGCATTTTTATTATTTTTTGAATCAAATTCAACAAGCCATATATTTAACTTTTTAACAAGGCATTTCTTAACATTAAAATTTGTATTTTTTAAATTTTGTGATATACTTTGTTCATTGAGGCCTGAATTAAATTTTACTATTAATTGATTGTCTACATAAGATGAAGCTGCATAAAAATTATTGATTGATATAATTAAAAATAATTTTAGTAATAATTTCATATTGATTATTCCATTTTTTGTTCAGTAAAATTGCAATTAAATTTATGAAAATAAGTCTCTTAGAATTGATATTATTTCATATTGTTACTTTTATCTAAAAGTATACAAAATTATAGCATGTTATGGTAAAAATTAATCTTTATAATAGTATTTAAGGAAATTAAGTATAAAACTAAAAAAGGCTTCTTAAAAGAAGCCTTTTTCATATTTCTAAATGTAGTTATTTAAATGGAAGCGCATAACCTAAGTTTAAAACTAAACCATTATGTTTACCATAATCTCCATCAGTCCACATTTCATTTAAGCCTAAATAATATGCTCCACCAAAACTTAAAGTTTCATTTAATGGCATATTATAACCAAATAATAAACCATAATCAACTGAATTTAACCAAGCTTCACCATCAAGACTACCTTCTTCTAATAAATCGGTTTCCATACTACCTGCAGTTACAGTACCATTCAATGCCATTCCTAATCCTATACCACCAATAACTGCACCTGGACCAACTGGATATGGAAAAAAAGCATAGAAATCTAAATATGTCATTCTAAATTCAAAATCATCGGCACCATCATTTGTTAAATTAAAACCTCTCATTGTTATACCTGTACCTAATACTAATGGTATGTTCTTTTATAGAAGTCCAGTATATTGATAACCAAAGTTAGCACTTGGTAACATTTCAACTGTGCCCTCAACATCGTCTTCTACCATTGCACCTGCCATCAATAGACCACCAACAATACTATGTGTAGGAGGTAAGTCTGTAGCATCTTGTGCAAATATGAAACTAAGAGATAATATTAAAATTATTTTTTTCATTTTTTTCCCTTATATTTATTTTAATAGAAAGATAAAACTACAATTATTTATTGAATTAAATTTACAAATAGATCTAATCATAAATAGTATTAAATCTTGCAATAAATAATCAAGAAACTATTAAATAATAAAC
>PAFF01000073.1 GCA_002704045.1 Fidelibacterota bacterium | reverse complement strand
AATTTTAAATTATAGTTTAATTTAATTTTCTTTAATAATTTCATTACTGTATATATGCTTAAATCATGAACATAGTTATGTCAAAAATAATTAACCTTATGAAAATAAAGAAATATCATCAGGCCGAGATGGAGATTAATCGCGAACTAAAAAAAAACCCAAATTCATTTGATTTAAATAAGCTTCACGCAATGAATTTTTTGGCTCAAGAAAAATATAATTTAGCCATGATATCCCTAAGTAAATGCTATGAAATTAATCCCAATGACTATGATATAAATGTAAATTTATCTCTTCTTTTAAATAAGGTACAAGACTACAAATCAGCACTAATATACTCTGAAGCTGCTATTAAAATTGATCCAAATAAACCAGAAGTCTACCATAATATAGCTCACAGTTATTTGCACATACCAGATCTCATAAAAGCAGAGTTAAATATTCTTAAATCAATTGAATTAAGAGGTGGTTTAGATTCAAAAGAAATTTTTAGATTTAAGGACACATTAAATGTATATACAGATGTTCTTTTTGCAAAAGGGGATGAAAAAACATTAAGAAATGTTTGTAGTTTACTTTTAAACAAAGGAATACATTTTGGAGATCTATTTAGAAAGTTGTTACGAAGTGATAGAGAGGCAATATCACAACATCACTTAAAGACTTTAAAAGACGTGTTAAGAAATATTGATAGAACCACAAGCTTAGTTGATAAAAATCTTACTAAGGCGAGCGTTTATTCTTGCCTCGCCGAGTACCATCAAAAACTAAACAAAGAAATTTCTGAAATGTATTATATTAAATCTAATAAATTAATATCTGATTTACAAAGAGATCCTATATACCAACGTCAAGAGTTTACAAAAAGTACAATAAAATTTTTTGAAGAAGAATATATAGAAAAAATATCTGGGAACATTAAAAACGATCTTGGGGCTGGATTAATTTTTATTATCGGTATGCCTAGATCGGGCACAACTCTTACAGAGTCAATTATTGCTACGAGTGAAGAAAGTGTAGCTGGTGGAGAAAAAGTTTTTTTCACTGTCCATTGTCGACCAATAATTAAACAATATCAGAATGGTAATGCAAACTTTGAGGCTTTATCGAAATTAGGTGTCGGTTATTTAGAGCTAATCGATATACAACGCAAAGGAAAAAAATTTTTTATTGATAAGATGCCTGAAAACTATCTCTATTATAAATTTATTAAAACAAGTTTGCCGTTAGCTAAATTTATACATGTTTACCGTGACCCATGGGATAATGCTATTTCATTATTTAAGCAAAACTATGTTAATGAAATAACATATTCCACTAGCTTTTTTGGAATTGCTTTGGAATATGCAAACTATGAACACCTAATGAAAAAATGGAAAAGTGAAAAAAATCACAATATACTTGATGTAAGCTATCAGGATTTAGTTACGAACACAGAGGATACAGTCAAAAAAATATGGGAATTTTGCAATTTACCAGGAAAATATGATCCTGTTAAGCGCAAGGAGTATTTTGCTCAAACCGCAAGTAAACAGCAGGTAAGGCAAGACATTTATGCCTCATCTCTCAAAAAGTCTGAATTTACTGAATATTTCGAGGATTTTAACCAAAGCTTAGAGGAACAGAGATCTTATTGGAGGACTACCTAATTTTTAAATGTTGCATAAACGCAACAGTTATAGATATTTTCCTATGTTTGAATGATTTATCTGTAAATATTTAATTGGAAAAATATTATCTGTTTAGTTTTAATTAAAACTAAAAACTAATAATTAAGAAAGGAATAATTATTATGAAAAAACTAATAATCGCATTATCTGCTATTGCGGCTGCTGTAGGATTTACTACATCTGCTCAAGCAGATATTTCTGTATCTGGATCATCNAATGTTGCATATTTGTCAACAGCTGGTGACGGATCAAANGACGAAGAGTTAGCAGTTGGTAATACTGTTGACTTTAGCATGTCTACAACTACNAGTGGNGGTATTGGTATCTCTGCAAGCATGTCATTATCACAAGACTATGACNANGACGGTNTTGATGNANNNNCAACAGGTGTTGATGGTGGAAACTCTGTAACATTNACAACTGGTGGAGCAACAATNGTNGTTGGTGACGTTGAAATCTCTGACACAATTGGTTCTGTTGGTGGTGTTGTAAATGGCCCACTTGATGATGCTAGTGATCTAGACACACTTGTTGCTACTGGATTTGCCGATGATGATGGTACTGGTGTTGAATTAACAACAGCAATGGGTGCTGCTTCATTAAACATTTCGTTTGTGTCTAATGATAACACAAATAACTTTGGTGCGTTAAACAGTGACGCTACTGGTGCAGACTCAGCAATGTCAGCTTCTATTACAATGCCATTTGGTGCTTACTCAGCGACAATCGGTGTAGCAGACTCAGACACAGGTGAATCTTCTTCAGGTGCTTCAGTAAGTGGTGCTATTGGTGGTGGAAAAGTAACTGTTGGTTACTCAAACCAAACATTGATCGCTGACGCTGGTGACGGCGTTGTAGGCGGTGACTCAGAAGTTATTGGTGCAACATACGTAATGGCTATGGACGCAGATACAACAATTTCTTTAGGTTACCAATCAGCTAAGGATGCTGATAGTCAATCACATACTCAAACAGATCTTTCAGTTGAAAGAGCTCTTGGTGGTGGTGCAACTGTATACTTAGACGTAAGAAACATGACTGGTGATATGGATACTAATGAGGACGGAACTGCAATTGGTTTTGGTACATCAGTAGCATTCTAATCTAGCTTATAATACTAATTGAAACCAGGTAGGTTGAAATATCCCTACCTGGTTTTTTTATTTCAACCTTGTATAAAAATTTCAAATTAAATAATATTAGATAATGTTTAAGTCTGCGATAATACTGCTTTTAATAATTTTTTTACAATCATGTAGCAAGGGCCCTTTTGGAGGAGATCTTAAAAAAAATATGGCTGAAATGGACAAAATTCATGGAAAGTGTAATAACCCTTACAGAAATTATACAAAAGCTCAATTCAAAATATGTGAAGATAAAGAAAGAGCAGCTGGTCCTGATGGAGAAGTCGGCGATCCTATAAACCTTACAAAGATAATTGAAAATTACAGAAATTTTGCANNCGGAAACTTTAACAGAGCTTATGGTGGAGGTATGTCAATTAATGAGAATTTATGGGGAGCGTCATTGATTTTGTTAGATCAATACCCTCTTACTATTGTTGATGCTCAGGGAGGTTTTATATCGACTGATTGGATAATTGAAAGAGAAAGCCCAAATCAAAGATGTTTAATTAAAATTAATATTACCTCTAAAGATTTGGTGTCTAATGGAGTAAAAGTGAAATTATTATGTGAGCAAAAAGAATTAGACATTTGGCTTCACGATGGAGTTACATATTCTCAAGAAGAAAAAAATTTGATACTTAAAATATTAGAAATTGCAGACAAACTCAGTTCAACTGAAAAACTNTCCTAAAAACAAACGAATGCAAAAAAAATACATTTTAGAAATGTTTCCTTACCCATCTGGAAATATACATATGGGGCATGTGAGGAATTATGTGATAGGTGATATTTGTGCAAGGTATCACAAACTCAAAGGTGATAAAGTTATTCATCCAATGGGATGGGATGCATTTGGACTGCCCGCTGAAAATGCAGCAATTCAATTTAACACACACCCTCAAGATTGGACTTTAACAAATATTCAAAATATGAAACACCAATTAAAAAAACTTGATTTAGATTTAGACTGGGAAAAAGAATTAGCGACATGTAATAAGGACTACTACCAATATCAGCAAGAAATTTTCATAGATCTTTACAATGCGGGCTTAGCTTACAAAAAAGATGCTTTGGTAAACTGGGACCCAGAGGATCAAACAGTCTTAGCGAACGAACAAGTTATCGACGGTAAAGGTTGGAGAACTGGTGCGATTGTTGAGCAAAAAGTACTATCCCAGTGGTTTTTTAAAATTACAAATTATGCGGAAGAGCTTCTTAATGATCTAGAGAAATTAACATTATGGCCAGAAAAAGTAAAAACTATGCAAAAAAATTGGATAGGAAAATCTGTTGGTGCAGAAATAACCTTTAGAATTGCAGGAAAAGAGGACCAACTTAACATATTTACAACCAGGCCAGATACCATATATGGTGCAACATTTATTGCAGTATCTGTAAATCATAAAATTGTAAGCAAGTATCTGAATTCTAGTGAAATTAATAAGATAAAAGAACTGTTTGCTCAGAGTATCAATGAAAAGGAAAAGATTGGATATCTATTAGACTTAAAATGTAAACATCCAATACTAGACAAAGAAATACCTATCTATATAGCTAATTTTGTTTTAGATAATTATGGAGAGGGAGCTATATTTGGATGCCCTGCTCATGATGAAAGAGATTATGAATTTGCTATTAAGTACAAACTTCCAATTGTCAAAGTAATAAAATGTGAAGATAAAGAATTGCCTTATACCCAAGATGGTGAAGTAATTAATTCTCCTATGTTAGATGGTCTAAAAAAATCAGAGGCAATAAAAAAAATTACAAATTATTTTGAGAAAATGGATATTGGAAAAAAATCGATTAACTATAAATTAAGGGATTGGGGGGTATCGAGACAGCGTTACTGGGGCTGCCCTATTCCTGTTATTTATTATGAAGACGGTTCGTACAGGGTTTTAGATAAATCAGAACTACCAGTTTTGCTACCATACGATGTAAAGTTGGACGGTAAAGGTAATGCACTGATAAATCATGACAATTGGAGAAAGATAGAGTGTCCAAAAACAAATAAGATTGCTTATAGAGAAACTGACACATTTGATACATTCGTTGATTCATCTTGGTATTACATTAGATTTTTAGATAACAAGCTTGAAAAACCTTTTGATCCAAAAAAAGTAAATACTTTTCTGCCCGTAGATAAATACATCGGAGGTATAGAGCATGCGATACTACATCTTCTTTACTCTAGATTTTTTATGAAAGCATTAAGGGATATATACAAACTTGACGTTGATGAGCCTTTCAAACAGCTATTTACACAGGGTATGATTACTCACAAAACATATAAGACAACAAATGAAGAGTGGGTTATGCCAAAAGAAGTAATTTTCAATGATGGAAAACTTATCAGGGAAAAGACCAAAGAAGTTATTTACGAAGGCCCAAGTGAAAAAATGTCAAAGTCAAAAAAAAATGTAGTTGAGCCTGATGAAATTCTTGAAGACTATGGAATTGATGCAACAAGATTTTTTATGATTTCAGATTCTCCACCTGACCGAGAACTTGAATGGACAGATGAGGGGATTCAAAGTTCTAAGAATTTAGTTAGAAGAATAGAAAAGTATTTTAGTGTAAATAAAACAGCATTAAAAGAAGGTACAGAGAAAATTATTGAAAAATTCATTTATAATATTGAGAAAAATATTTTAAGCTTTTCTCTTAATAAATGTGTTGCTGATATCTATACTCTTTTCAATTATTTAGAAAAAGAGAAGGTGTTCTTATATGATCATGAAATTAGTAAAAAAATTCTTATATGTTTATATCCAATAGTTCCAAAAATGTCTTTAAAAGTAAGTATGTCATTATTTCAAAATGCTAAGTACGGTAATTGGCCGATTGTTAACACAAATTTATTAGTAGAGACTGATTTAAATCTACCTATTCAAATCAAAGGTAAATTAGTAACAACAATCAAAACAAAAAAAGGGTATAATGAAAAAGAAATTTTAAAGTTAATATATGAGATTGATAAGGTAAAAAATAAGATGATTAATAAAGAGGTTATTAAAATAATTAATGTACAAGACAAAATTATTAATATTATTACTAATTAATTTTATTTTTTTATCCTGTACAAAAGATAGCCCAAATTATAATAAAGTTAAATATTCAGTGGGTTATGTCAGTGGTGAATACGATGGACTGATTTTGAAAAATTTACTGACTAGTAAATTATCAAATTTAGATTTGTATGATGTAAACTCAATTTATAAAATAGAGTCCTCCATATCTCATTCTTCAGGATTATTTATTACAAATATTGATAATACTTCTGATAGAATGCGGGTAAATAGTGAAGTAACATTTGAGATAGTCGATCAAAGATTTAAATGTGTAACCAGCAAATATAAAAAAAGTATATCTCAATATTATATTTTTGCAGATACTGACAAATATATTAGTAATAATGAAGCTGAGAAAAAAATAAAAGAAGAAAATACCGAAGCACTTACAAAAGATTTTATAAATAAACTGAAAAAACCAAAAGCTATATGTAAGAAATTGAATGAATAATGTCCTGCTTATAAAAAAATTTATCGCAGATGAAACAAAATCCTGCCTTTTAATTAATCAAGTAAGTGAAGAGATAGGATTTTTTTATATAAATTTTGTTAAGAATGAATCAGATATTAAAAATATTAAATTAAATTATAAATCTAACTATACAGAAGAAGAGGTAATTGATCTTTTTAAAGCACATGAAATAGATTTATATTTTTCAAATAATAGAAAAGATATAAATACGCTTATAAACTCAAACAATAAATGCATTATATTTACTGATTATAAAAATTTTAAGATATTCTCATCATCAATACTGACCGTAAATGGATACGAATATCAAAAAGATATTAATTATTATATAAAAGAGGAGCTTAAAATTGACAACTCTGAATTGGTTGACTTTAGTAAGGAAAATCCGTACTTAGCATTTTCTGAAATATCAAAATATTTGGTCAACAGCAAAGGTTATGTGAAAGAAAATAAGATCAAAGAAAGTCATAACTTTATTTTAGAAATAAGAAAGGAGCTTTTTAATTTAAAAAGAAATCAAAAGAGCTCAATATATATTTATTCTAATCTAAAACAGGAAGTAAAATACAAGAAATTTAATTTTTTAATTTATTAATTAAAAAATTATATTGTTCTAAGTTTTCATAAAATATTTTTATGTTACCCTTTCCTGTGCTGCCATATGTTATTTTTGTTTTAAACCCAATTGTGTTACTCAAATTTGACTCTTCCTGCAATAAATTTGGTTCAGTTGATAATTTTTTCCTTTTATTTTTTTCTAAATCTCTCACGGAAAATTTTCCATTCTCTATTTGTTTTAGAGATATCTCATCAAAGTCATTAGGGGTTTTGCCTATCAAAGCTCTTGCATGACCCATTGAGATTTTACCTTTATTTAAAAGATCAAAGAAATACTCATGAAGAGTGAGTATACGTAATAAGTTAGTTATATGAGATCTACTCTTGCCCACAATTTCAGATAGGTTTTCATGAGTATAATTATTTTTAACAATTAGCCTTTGATAAGCCTTTGCCTCTTCTGAAATCTTTAAATCCTCTCTTTGGATATTCTCAATCAGAGAAATTTCATCTTTATCGAGGTCAGAGGGTAGTAAAAGTGATGGAAGTATCCTTAGATTTGCGACTTGTGCAGCTCTCCACCTTCTTTCACCAGCAACAATTTTATATGTACTATTGTCTATTTTGTTTAAAATAATAGGTTGAATTAAGCCGTTTTTTTTAATTGATTGTGCAAGCTCATTCAATTTATCTTTATCAAACACTTTTCTAGGTTGGGTTTCATCTCTATATATTTTCTCTATTGGAATTAACAACAGATCCTTACTATCAGACGTTTTATTTTGTATTATTTTTTTATTACCCAACAATGATGACAAGCCCTTACCTAATTTTTTATTAACTACCATTAAAATTTTTCCTTTCCAAAAATTCTTTAGCTAGTGCTATGTAAGCTTGAGATCCACTACATTTTAAATCATAAATAATAGCAGGGAGACCATGACTTGGTGCCTCTGACAAAGTTACATTCCTAGGAACATTAAATTTATATACATTTGTATCAAAATATTCTCTAGCCTCTCTTTCTATCAAGGATGATAAAGAATTTCTTCTATCGTACATTGTTAAAATTATTCCATTAAGTTTAAGATTAATGTTTAAATTGGATTTTACTAATTCAATGGTTTTGATTAATTTGGATAATCCCTCTAAAGCAAAGAATTCGCATTGCACTGGAATCAAAACCTCATCACTTGCTGTCAAAGAACTAATTGTCAATAATCCAAGCGTTGGAGGAGTATCAATAAAAATATATTCGTAATTATCTTTTATTTCTAATATTAAATTTTTTAAAAGAAGATTTCTGTTATCATCATCAGCCAACTCATATTCTACTGCAGCAAGATCCTC
>PAFF01000072.1:2722-12456 GCA_002704045.1 Fidelibacterota bacterium | reverse complement strand
ACTGAAAAATTATAATGGATGAAATTAGTCCTATTCCAAATGATAAAAAATGACCCATTCCATAAAGGCCATCAATACAAAAACTAAATATTAATGTTACAAATAAAATAATATAATCATAATCTCTAATGGATCTAAAAAGATCTTTAATTTTTTTATGCTTAAAACTTTCATTTTTATAAAAATAATCCTTTAATTTAATATTTTCATCCAATGGATTTTTAAATTCATATGATAAAGCATTACTTGGACATCCATTTATACATAACATACATGAGGTACAATTTGTATTGGTAACTTTATTATAATTATTAATTTCGTAACTAACGTCGATTGCTACAGGACAAGCAGTAGTACAAAAGTTAGTATTAATGCAATTACCTGTTTTTCTAACTTTATACATAGCAAAAGCATTTGGAATTTTCAAAAATGCTCCCCAAGGACAAACAAATCTGCAAAATCCCTTTCTTCCTAAAAAAAATACAATTAAAAAACCATCTACAAAAAAGGTCAAAGTAGCAATAATAAAACCTGGTAAAAAAGCCCAAATTTCAGGCTCAGCTAAATTGATTTTTGGTGTATACCAAGGATTTTGAAATGCATATATTATGTTTGGAGTAAAATAAAAATAAATCAATATAAATGCAGGGAGAATAAAAGTTAGTTTTGAATTAATTGTTTTTGGTCTAATATTAAATTTATTCAATATCCACCAAGATAGTTCTTGTATTGCACCAAAATGACAAGCCCAACCACAAAAAAATCTACCGAAAATTAAAGTGGTTAAAAAAGCGACTAAAACAAGTATTACACCAGCATTTACAATTCCACTTTTAATAAAAGAATGAAAAAACTCCTGAAAGTCAACGCTTCCAATAACAGAATCACCAAAAACGTATACATGTAAAAGAATCAAAATGTGTAAAAAAATTAAACACGATATTCTTAAAATTTGCATGAAATTTACTATTGAGAGAGAAGAAATTCAACTAGTCGAACTATATCTAAAATATTAGCATTCATATCATAATTCATATCAATTGCCCATAATTCTTTATCAGACAAAAAGTTCTCATTAAGTACTTCATTTATTGTTCTAACTACATCGAGTACATCAACGAATTGATCACTATTCGTGTCTCCTTTTATACCAACTATACCCAAATGTTCTACAACAGTGTAAATTTTATTTGATTGAAATGGACCTTCATAATAAATTGTTTTTTGTTGATTCAAAGTACTATCAACACTCGGCCATTTGATTGTAAAACCTTCAAAGATTAACTCGTCTTTCAAACCGAAATGTTGAGTTAAAGGATTCATACTTCCGTGTCCTTTACTTGCAATAATTTCTCGCATCTGATTTCCCATATTAGAATGTAAAATTATTCTAGCACCTATTGCAGATTTATTCGCTAAATTTGACCAACCATTATTGTCAATGTCATACTTTCCTCCTTCGAGTCGAAATTTAACCCAGTTATTATTTGACATAGTTGAATCATTGTAAATATTTTTATAAAGAAGACTTGTATACTTTGCACTTGTTGTATCATTTTCATTATCATCATTTTCATTCATTTCTAAACCAGCCGTGAATATATCTATCCAACCATCATTGTCATAATCTCCTGCAATGATATCTTGTGTTGCCGATAAAAATTTAGGACTAGATGATGAATCCCACAATTGTTCTTCCAAATTATTTATAAACACATTATCATGATTTCTTATACTTGAGATCCATAACTCTACATCACCATCATTATCAAGATCAGGCCAAGCTAAACCATTATTAAGAGTATCAGCATTAGTTGAAGTCTCTTCAATTACATTCTCAAAAATTCCATTATCGTTTTTGTAAAGTCTATTTACCCCCCAATTTGCTAAATATAAATCGTAATCTTCATCATTATCATAGTCTCCCCACGCAGCTCCATATCCCATACTTCCTGATGTGCTAACATTTTGATCATCTAAATTGAGAGATTGAGATACCTCAAGAAAAAGAGGATTGGGATTAGAATTATAGACTACATTACCAGGTTCTCCTGTTAATGTCTGATTTTCAAGTAGCCAATTAATAGAAAATTTTCTGATAACATATATGTCTTGGTCTCCATCATTATCATAATCTGCTATTGTAATTGTTCTAGATGTACTTAAGTCATCAACTTCAAAAACAAATGACTGAATGAATTCAACTTCTCCAAAAGGATTTATACCTTGATTTTTAAATAAAAATGCTTGTTCTGTTCCTTCATCTTGAATGGCAAAAATATCAAGATCTCCATCTAAATCAGCATCTAATAAACCTTGACCATGCATATCAGGTAATAACATCGGTGGTAAATATTCTACTGTATTATAAACATTGTTTCCTTGATTCATTATTAAATGATGATTTGATGATGGAAGTGCTCTTTGTTTGATTATATCAGGATAACCATTATTATCAACGTCTCCAGCTACAACACCTATTAAAGCATCTTGATCAATATCTGAACTATCAGTAATATTGGTAAAAACTCCATCAACATTTTTAAAAAGATAAGAATTATTAAATCCATAGTAAAGATCAAGATCATTATCCCAATCTAAATCTATTAAAATTGCTCCCTTTGCTTTCATCTTCTGATAATCGTTAGTATTTTCGTTTACCCAAGAATTAAAGAGACCACTTGATAAATCTTGCTGAGGTTCATTTCTAAGTGAACTATTTACGGAACTATTAGTTACTAAAAAAAACAATTCGCTTCCTAAAAGAAATACACCCCAAAATGTAAAACTGAAAAATAATAATCTTATTATATTTAGAAACGATAAAATCATTATAGAAATTACAATTATTTATTGTATAATGTAATCTTTTCTTTTTTTCAAATTGTTACAATGATTTTATTAAGTTCATTTTAACTTTACCAATTTCATTTCTTGGTATATAATCCACGATAATGAATTTTTTTGGTATTTTATATTTTGAAATTTTACCACTTAGAAACTTTATTAATTCTAGAATATTTATAGTTTTTTGATTAACAACTATGTAAGATAGAACTTTTTGTCCCCATTTTTCGTCCTTAATACCAATAACTGCGCAATCGGTAATATTTTTAAATTTTAAAATAATATTTTCAACTTCTTTAGGATTAATATTTTCACCACCAGAAACAATTAAATCTTTTCTTCTCATTTCAATAAATAAATTGTTATCATCATCCAACCATCCAATATCTTTAGAGTTGTGATAATCTTTAATGTTAGGTTGATTTAAATATCCTTTCATCACCATAGGACCCTTAATATAAATTTCATCTTTAATAATCTTAATTTTAACTTCGGAAAATGGTGATCCAGAAAAATGCTTTTTATTTGGTTTTTCTTTTAACCAAAGTCCAACTATACCTGAACACGTTTCTGTCATTCCATAAGTTTTAACAACGTTTAACTTTTTTTCAATACACTTATCAAGTAAAGTATCTGAAGCAGGTCCACCCCCTAATAAAATAGCCCTCAAATTGATTAAAATATTTTCTCCATCTTTTTTTTTCAATAATTTATCTAACATAGTAGGAACTAAAGATATTAATGATATCGGGTATTTCTTTATCAGTTTATATATGATTTCAGAATCAAATGAATCAGCAATATTAATTGTAAATCCATAAATTAAACCTCTTAATAAAACACATAAACCTCCTACATGATGTAATGGTAAACAACATAAGAATTGATCATTTTTATTAAATTTTAAAAATTCATTCCAATTTCTGCAGCTGGATTCAAAATTTTCATAAGTCAACTGAACTGCTTTGGGATCATCTGTGGTTCCAGAAGTTAATAAAATAGCTGCCACATTTTTTTTATTAAATTTATATTTTATAGAATATGACTGGCAGGTCTTTGCTAAAGTTGGAAATTCTTCAATATTAATTGCTGGAACATTAAAACCATTTATTTTTTTTGATAATCCCCAACAGGATATTATCAGATCTGGTTCTACTAAACGAATTGTTTTTTGTATTTCAGACGAAGTAAATTTTGTAGAAATGGGAACTATTATAATTCCTAATTCTAAACAAGCTATAATGATTTCTACATAT
Organism: Fidelibacterota bacterium; assembly: GCA_002704045.1. Classification (GTDB taxonomy): domain Bacteria; phylum Fidelibacterota; class Marinisomatia; order SCGC-AAA003-L08. Next base: position 8,353 of record PAFF01000072.1, on the reverse strand, counting down.
TCAATGCCATTAGGTAAAAAAATAATCACTTTTGATCCATTATTTAAGTTTGATACTTTTAAAGATCTTTTATTTATGTTAATGTTATTATTTAAATCAAATGCATTATACGATTGATTGTTATAAACAATAAAATTATCATTAGGACTATTTTTAATTCTTTTATTGAACCAATTACTCATTTGTTTTACCTAAGCCCGGTTTATCACTAATTATAATATTTAAATTTTTAATATAATTTAATGGTTGTTGAGAAAATAGATTCCAAGTTGAAAAACCGCAATAGTCTTTTATGTTTAAAGCTGCTGCTATATGAACATTCGCCAAAAAACCTATTTCACTTTCTAAAGTAGTTGTGAAAATACATTTAATCTTATGAACATTCGCTAACTCTAGTATTGATTTTGATTTATGATACCCACCTAGTATCATAGGTTTTAAAATAAACACATCAGCTGAATTATTAGTAATCATTTCATTAGTAGAGTCTATATTTACTAAAGATTCATCAATTGCTATTGGTATTTGACTGTAAGAGCATAAATCCCTTAACATTTTATCTAAATTAGGGGGCATTGGCTGTTCAAAATATTCAATGTTATAACCTATTAACTCATCCGTCCATTTTATTGCTCTTTTAAAATTTAAACAACCATTGAAATCTAATCGAAACTTAATATTTTCATTATGATTTAGAATCATATTCATAATAGACTTGTACTTCTCAATATCATCTTTGATAACTTTAATTTTTACTACAGTATTATATTCCCCTATTTTATTTTTATTTGTAAAAACAGAATTTGAATATAAAATATTAGAATAATTTTGATTCCAATATTTTGCCAAAGGAATCCCCTTTTTTTTACTTAATAAATCATATAATGCTGTTTCAAAACCGAATAAAATAGATGGATAATTAGTTAAATGATAATTTAACAACTCCATATAATAATCAGTATCAAAATCTTTTTTTATTAGATTTAACTCATTGATAATAAAATTGATTTTTTCTAAAATTGGCTTATCATAATCAGGACTGTATTTTTTTAATGGAGAAATTTCTCCAATACCTTTATGGTTTTCAGAAACTAATATTACATACCAACCAGATCTGAAATCATAGGTTTTCTTTGATGTCTTAAAATCATTGTATAATTTTATTTTGAAAGATTTTAAATGAATCGTATCGATTATCATAAAATCAAACCTAAAAATAATAAAAGTGAAAATGCTACTAAAAATCGTGCAGTCTTAGCTAAAACTTCATTTAAGGCTAAACCTTTGTCAATGAAAATTCTATTTATAAGATTTATTGCAATAGGAAATGAAAAAAAAGTCAAAAATATTCCTAAATCATTTATTTCGTAAAATAAAAATATAACTAGAACAAAAGGTAAAGTTATTAAAATTGAATATTCGATTTGAGAAAACGGTATACCAAATTTGACCGCTAATGTTTTTTTTCCAGTTTTAATATCAGTTTTTGCATCTCTAATATTATTTACAACAATGATTGCTGTTGAAATAGATCCAACAATGCAACCACATATAAATGAACTAAAACTAATATTTAAAGTATGTAAGTAAAATGTGCCCATTACAGCAATAATACCAAAAAATATAAAAACAAACAAATCACCTAAACCATTATAACCTAATGGATAAGGTCCTTCTGTATATAAAATTCCAGATACTATAGATAATAAACCAATCACAACAATTACATAACCACCAACAAATACTAAATAAATACCAATCAGAATTGATAAAAAAAAGCTAATTAAAACACCCATTTTTAAATGATTAACCGAAAGAAGTCCAGATTGTGCTGCCCTTTTTGGTCCCAATCTATCATCAGTATCAGTTCCCTTTATAAAATCAGATAAATCATTAGAAAAATTTGTTCCTAGTTGTATTAGTATTGATGCAAAGAGTATTGAAAAAAAAATTAAAAAATTAATTTGTTCTTTTTGATTAAAAGCCAAGGCTGTTCCAATTAAAACTGGACAAACAGCAGCAGGTAAGGTTTTGACTCTACTTGCAATAACCCAGGGCATAATTTTACTAAACATAAAGATTATGGATAACGTTTAAACTTTTTAAAATTAGGTTTTCTTTTTTCTTTAAAAGCATCTCTACCTTCTTGTGCTTCTTCTGTCATATAAAATAACATAGTAGCATCTCCAGCTAATTGTTGAAGTCCAGCTTGTCCATCACAATCCGCATTTAATGATGCTTTTAGTAATCTTAAAGCAGTTGGAGATTTATCTAAAATTTTCTGAGACCACATTACTGACTCTTTTTCTAAATCAGATAGAGGTACAACTTTATTAACCAAACCCCAATTTAATGCTTGATTTGCATCATAAAATTCACATAAATACCACATTTCTCTTGCTCTTTTCTGACCAATAATTCTTGCCATGTAAGATGCTCCCCATCCTCCATCGAAAGATCCAACGTTTGGACCAGTTTGACCAAATTTTGCATTTTCTGCTGCAATTGTTAAATCGCAAATCATATGTAAAACATGACCACCCCCAACAGCATAACCTGCTACTGATGCTATAACTGGTTTAGGTATGGTTCTTATTTGTTTTTGTAAATCTAAAACATTTAGCCTAGGTACACCATCATTTCCAACGTATCCTGCATCTCCTCTTATTTTTTGATCTCCCCCAGAACAAAAAGCTTTTTCTCCCTCACCTGTAAAAATTATTACTCCACAATCAGAATCTTCCCTTGCCTTTTCAAATGCATCTTTTAGTTCTATAATTGTTTTGGGTCTAAATGCATTGCGGACTTCTGGTCTATTAATCGTAATTTTAACAATACCTAAAGTTTCTTTTTCACCTTTTTCATATTTTATATCTTCATATTCATGTAAAGAAATCCAATTAAATTTCATTTATACTCCTATATTATATGGTATTTTAACAATGAAATTTACAATCATATTAATTGAATATAAATTATATTATTTTAGATAAATTTTGTATCAGTAAAACTATTTTAGTAAATTTAAAAGTTATACACTTTTATTATAAATAAATTATGCAAATCAAAAAATTATTAATTTTAAAACTTTTTTTTACATTAAATCTTATTGCTCACGAATGCCCTTCTATTATGCCAAACGATTATGGAGATTGTGAAATGGTGCTTGGTTGGTCTTGGTTTGGTGATAATTGTATTATGATATCAGGATGCAATACCTATGATTCATACGGTAATGATAATAGTCATTTATTTTATTCAACTGAATATTTTTGTCTACAAGAATGTACAATACACAATAGCAATTATGGTGATTTGAACGATGATGAAAATATTGATGTTGTGGATGTCGTAATAATTGTTAATTTAATTTTACAGACAATTAATATTACAGATCATTATCAATGGGCTGGAGATCTTAATTTTGATAATACAATTGATATTTTAGATGTGATTGCTACAATTGATTTAATTTTAGGAGGAGATTATAATGGAATGTCAAGTTGGGATATTATACAACAAGAAATTTTTAGTCCAAATTGTACCTCTTGTCATATTGATGGAAGTTTTTATGCCGAACAATCTAATTTAATTTTAACCCCAGATATTGCTTACGAAGAATTAATCAATACCATACCAAACAACTCTTCAGCGTTTGAGGACGATTTGGTCCTAGTGAGCAACGAAGGTGGATTATTAGGTTTGCAACGAAGTTATCTTTGGGAAAAATTAGATATTTGGAATCAAGAGCATTATTTTTCTGAACATCCTAATTATGGATCACTCATGCCAATGGGAGGCCCATTTTTAAATAGAGGACAACTTGATTTTATTGAACAATGGATTTATGCAGGTGCACCAGATTCCGGTACTGTAGCTGATATTATTTTGTTAAACTATAATACTATATGGACTGAACCCGAATTTACTCCTTTAGAGCCACCTGAAAATGGAATTCAAATACATTTAGAACCATTTCATGTTTGGGAAAACAATGAAAGGGAAATATTTTATTACACTCCATTGGATACATCTAATGATATATATATAAAACAAATTGAAATTTCAATGGCACCTGGATCTCATCATTTTATTTTATACACTTTTGATAATATTCCAAATACCTATCTCCCAGAAGCATTCGAGTTACGTGATTTACATAACCAAAATGGTGACTACAATAATTCTCAATTTATAACTATGAATTTTCATCAATTTATTGCTGGAACACAATTACCTTATACAAATTATGCAATGCCTGATGGCGTAGCTTTAAGGATGTCTAATGATTATGGATTTGATATTAATTCTCATTATTTAAATTACAGTGACTCATCATATTATGGAGAAGTCTATGCTAATATTCATTTAGTCGATCCAAATCAGGTTGAACACATTGCAGATATTTTTCAATTAAACAATCAAGACTTATATCTTCCAGCAGGTGAAATTACTACTATTGAATCTTCATATATGTTTAATTCAAATTGGGGTAATATGCCAATTAACACAGAATCAATTAGTATTTTCCAATTATTTTCTCACGCTCATGAATTAATGGTTAGATTTGATGTTGAATATATTGGTGGTGAACTAGATGGTCAGCTTATTTACACTGCTTTAGACTGGGAACATCCACCTATTTTGGAATTGGATCCACCANTTGTTATATCTAATGGAGAAGGGTTAAAATTAATAGTAACTTATAATAATTTGAGAGATCAGGATGTTGAATACGGATTTTTTAGTACTGATGAAATGATGATATTATTCGGACATTTTTATCCAAACTGATGATGAAACTAAATCAATTTATAATTTTAATATCATTTAATTTTTTATTTTGTGGANTGTTAAAACCACNGAATGGANATAATTCACTNAATTATATTCATATTTATTTTGAATGGGATCAAGAACCTAATGCTTCNAAGTATCAATTACAAGTTTCTAATCAAATTNTATTNGATAATTTAATTTTAGATNTGGAAGAAAATTCTACAGCATATATTGATAAAGAACATTTTGATTGGGAAACTGACTACTACTGGAGAGTTAGGGCAATTTATGAAAATAATTCGTATGGTGATTGGATTGGGACTTCATACTTTAGAACAAAAGAAAAAATTCTNCCTAATTTAGATGTNANCATNTACAATGANAATTTAATTGAAGATGGACTAATTATGTACAGCCAATTTTCTCCATACCTTGCTGTTGGAGTTATAGACAAAAATGGTAATGAAATNTGGAATACTCAATCTGTNTATATGAATCACATTAATGAAAATGGTCAATTATATGGTGTTAATGGTCAAGGTGTNCAATTCAATTACGATGAACAAATCATTTGGGCAACTCCAAATGGTACTGAAATTGANGGACACGAGGTTAAACAAATACCCAATGGAAATTACATGGCCTTTGTTCCATCATATCAACAAGGTCCAATACCCCTTGGCGATTGGACAAATTTATTCCAATCTTTTGGTTATGCAGCGGATGGTATAACGAATGAGTTCCCTTGGATGGGTTTTAGAATTGTTGAATGGGATCAAAATACNAATCAAGAAATATGGAATTGGGATCCATTTGAACATTTTAGTATNGATGATCATGATTTANATGGTG
>PAFF01000072.1:0-2717 GCA_002704045.1 Fidelibacterota bacterium | reverse complement strand
TGGTGGNATGCNNCGTTCAANNNANGNTTTTGATTGGNTNCATNCCAATGCGTTNCATTTTGATGATGATGAAAGTGTNATCTANGTATCNCATCGTCATCTATCTAGAATAAGTAAAATATCNTACCCTTCTGGNGAAATTATTTGGAANATGGGANTNCCTCNTGGACNATATTACAANACNGGNAATGATAATATTTGTTCAGATTTATTATTTAGCTGGCAACATCATATTCANTTATTAGAAAATGGTGATTTATTATTTTTTGATAATGGTAATTTAAGTCAAATGTTAATTGGAGATTCNAATCCTACAACAAGAATTAGGAGNATTAAAGTAATTGAAGATGCTTACTGTGAAACAGTATGGCAATANGACTTACCTCAAAACNTATTTGCNNCAGGTATGGGTAGTGTTCAGCTACTAGATAATGGTAATTATTCAATNTATACNTATGGTAATGGTTTAGATGAATCTGAATGTAGTATTATAGAAATTACATCTGATCAAGAANTAATATGGAAAGCAACTTCACAAGATCCTAATTCTGCTTGGTATAGATCATATAAAATCCCATCTATTCATCCAAATGCTTTCAGTGTTACAGTAGAAAACCTTGAAGCAGCTGATGAAAATAATTTNATTGAATTGGAAAACAATCAAATCATATTTAATCTATATAATAAAAGTGGATATAATCATTCATACAAGTATCAATTTTATGCTTTAAATGATCTNTTTAGTGATGTNGAAGGNTTTATTGAANTNGNTGNTTATTCAAATCAGCAAATTATATTTGAGATTCAAGATACATCTCTTACAGAAGATTTAATTCATTTAAATATTTGGCCAGAAAAACATAAATACTCAAAAAAGGAAATAGTTCTTTCAGTTGTAAATAATGAAATTCTTGGTGATTTAAANAATGATGGTCAAGTTAATATTTTAGATGTTGTTATTGTNGTAAATAATATTCTTAANGATATTGAAAATTCATTAGGTGATTTAAATGCAGACTCAATAGTTGATGTTTTGGATATTGTAATTTTAATTAATNTAATTTTATCTTAAAATGATTCANATACATTCAAAANTAAAAAAAATTGAAAGAAATATTATTGAAATTCGACGTGATTTACATAAGCACCCGGAACTAGCTTTTCAAGAATTTAGAACCTCAAAAATAATTAAAGAAAAATTAGAATCTCTAAATATTAATGTTAAAGAAAACATTGGNAAAACAGGTGTTATAGGTNATATCGTTGGAAATAATCCCGGACCTACTATTGCTTTGAGAGCTGATATGGATGCTTTNCCCATTAAGGAAAATAGTGATAAAAAGTATAAATCNATAAATNANGGTGTGATGCATGCTTGTGGACATGATGGACANGTTGCAATGGTATTAGGCGCTGCAGAGGTTTTATCAAAAAATAAAGAAAANTTAAATGGATCAGTTCGATTTATTTTTCAACCAGCTGAAGAAGGAGCTGGTGGAGCAAGNTATATGATNNAGGATGGTTGTCTTGANGGNGTAGATGAAATATATGGTTCACACNTNTGGAATTATCAACATTATGGTACNTTNGGAATTAAAGAAGGTCCAATAATGGCTGCCGCAGATATTTTTAAAATTAAAATCATTGGTAAAGGAGGTCACGGCGCAGCTCCACAAGGATGTGTTGATTCTATTNTAATTGCATCTCATCTTATACAATCCTTTCAAACAATTGTTAGTAGAAATACCAATCCTTTAGATAGTACTGTTATTACAGTAGGTAAAATAAATGGNGGAAATAATTTTAACGTCATAGCTGACGAAGTGAATTTAGAAGGTACAACTAGAGCATATACAGAAAAAAATCGTCAACTTATTAAAAAAAGAATGAATCAAATCATTAAAGGNACCGAACAATTATTTAATGCAAAAATTCAACTAGATTATGAAGATGGTTATCCCCCTACAGTTAACGATAGCAAATGCACACAAAAGTTATTAAATTCAGCAAAGAAAATTATTAAAAATGGTACCTACGATCCTTATTTATCAATGGGTGGTGAAGATTTTAGTTANTATGNANAGAAAATTCCTTCAAGTTTTTTCTTTATAGGTTCCTTACCAAAAAATAAAAAAACTATGAGTGTTCCTCATCACAGTTCGCATTTTGATATTGACGAGCGATCGCTGCTTGTAGGAAGTTCAATTTTTTTAACTTTAATTGAAGATTTATTATATTAAAGAAACATTACACATGTATAATCAAAATTTAGCAATATTAATACTAAGAATTGGAATTGGTTTTATGTTCATACTCCATGGTTGGCCTAAATTCATTGGAGGACCTGAAAAGTGGCTTAGCTTAGGTGAGTTTGGGATGAGATCAATCGGTATAAATTTTTTACCAACTTTCTGGGGCTTTATGGCTGCATTTTCAGAATTTTTTGGAGGTATACATCTAATATTAGGTTTGTTTACAAGATTTTTTTCAACTTTATTGTTTGTAACAATGATCATTGCTACTATGACACATATAGCAGATGGTATCATGGAAGCCTCACATGCAATAGAATCATCTATAATTTTTTTAGCTTTAATTTTTATGGGCGCTGGAAAATATTCTTTGGATTATAATCTATTTCAAAAAAAATAATTTTCAATGATGTGAAAACTATCACATCAATTTATTAGTAACAATTATTAACATAATAATATTTT
>PAFF01000071.1 GCA_002704045.1 Fidelibacterota bacterium | reverse complement strand
ATCAGTGTTGTCACCTAGAGATTCTTGGAAAAGCAAATTTGATTATGATAAAAATGCTTTAAATTTAGCTAAGTTATTTATTGAAAATTTTTCAAATTATGAATTAGATAACTACAGCTTGAAATCTTACGGCCCCAAGGAGATTTTATTTGAAGATGAATCAAAATAATCTAATTGATGTAATTATACCTGTGGCGGGTAAAGGAGAAAGATTTTATCCTATTACAAAGTATACCCAAAAATGTCTACTACCTGTTGGAGATAAACCAATATTAGGTCACATCTTGTCTAGAATTCAAAGTTTAAATATCAAATCAGTAAAACTAATTACTGGTCATTTTGAAAATAAGGTTAAAGAATATGTAGAAAATTATAAAAATCTCAATATAGCTTGTATTTACCAATCCGAACAGTTAGGATTAGCTCATGCTATCAAATTAGGTCTTCAAAACATAGAAAATCCAGTACTTATTATTTTAGGAGATTCGATTTTTGACATTGATTATGTTGATTTTTGCAATAAGACTAAATCAAACATTGGTGTTTTAGAAGTAGAAGATCCTGAACGTTATGGTATAATAGAGCTAGATCAAGACAAAATTATAAAATTTATAGAAAAACCAAAAAATCCAAAATCAAACTTAGCTCAAATAGGTATATATTATATTCACTCACAAAAAAAATTACTAAATGCAATTAACAAAATAATAACAAGTAATATCCAAACAAAAAATGAATATCAATTACCTGATGCTTTTCAGATCATGATTAAAGATAAAAATATGTTTGAATATACAAAAATAAATGAGTACTTGGACTGTGGTATCAAAAAAAACTTATTGGCTTCTAATAAAAAAATTTTTTCATCAATGAAATCTTCAAATTTTATATCACTAACAGCACAAGTCATAAATTCAAATTTAAAGTATTGTCATATTTCTCCAGGTTGCATAATTGAAAATTCATCATTAAAAAATGTTATTGTATTGAATGATACTTTGATTAAAAATAAAATTTTAGAAAATGAAATAATAGGTTCATAATTAGATTATAAAAATTATAGACAGTTATTGAAGAAAGGAATGTATATTTATATATGATTAAAAACGGTTTATTTTCATCAGAATCTGTAACGGAAGGGCACCCAGATAAGATATGTGACCAAATTTCTGATGGGATATTAGATAAAATTTTAGAAAAGGACACAAGCGCAAGAGTTGCTTGTGAGACACTTGTTACCACTGATGTAATTTATATTTCAGGAGAAATTACAACGTCTGCAAAAATTGAATATTCTGATATAGCAAAAAATGTAATGAATGAGATAGGTTATAATTCACATTTTGGTGTTGATTTAAATAATATAAAAATTTATGAAAGTATTGATCAACAGAGTGTTCATATTGCACAAGGTGTTGACAAAGATAAAAATAAAGAACAAGGGGCTGGAGATCAAGGTCTGATGTTTGGTTATGCTTGTAATGAAACAAAAGAATTGATGCCAATACCAATACAAATTTCACATGACTTAACAAAAAAGTTAGCCGAAATTAGAAAAAATAATACATTAAATTGGCTAGGTCCTGATGGAAAATCACAAGTTACAGTAAGGTATAAAAATGGTGAACCAGTTGAAGTAGTTAAAGTAGTTATTGCTACACAACACACTGATATGTTGGATAAATTTAAAAATGAAATTGAAGAGTGTAGTTTTATAAAAAGTCAAATCATTGAGAAAGTAATTTTACCTGTTTTAAAAAAATATAAGATTAAATGGATTGATGATTTTATTGTTAATGGAACAGGCAGATTTGTAGTGGGTGGTCCAATTGGAGATACAGGTCTAACTGGAAGAAAAATTATCGTAGACACTTATGGAGGATATGCAAAACACGGTGGTGGCGCATTTTCTGGAAAAGATGCATCAAAAGTTGATCGTTCTGCAGCATATATGGCACGCTACATTGCAAAAAATATAGTTGCTTCTAAATTAGCTGATCATTGTGAGGTTCAATTAGCATATAGTATTGGTGTGGCAGAACCTGTATCATTATTAGTTAATACAATGGGAACTGGAAAAATTAGCGATGAACAAATTATTGAGATAGTTAAAAAAGTATTTCCTTTAAATCCAGAAAAGATTATTGATATGCTTGAATTAAAAACACCTTTTTATCAACCTCTTGCATCTTACGGGCACTTTGGTAGAGAAGGTTATCCTTGGGAAAAAACTGATATGATTAATGAAATAAATAAATATTCAGAGGAGTTATCAAAATGAATAATACAAAAACAGATGGTATTGTGGAAGATTTTAAAGTTGCAGATATTAATTTGAGTGACTTTGGCAGAGAAGAAATAGATTTAGCTGAAAACGAAATGCCAGGTTTAATGAAATTGAGAGAAGAGTATGGTAAAAGAAAACCTTTGAATGGTGCTAAAATTGCAGGATGTATTCACATGACAATTCAGACAGCAGTTTTAATAGAAACTTTAGTAGAGCTTGGAGCAGAAGTTAGATGGTCATCTTGTAATATTTATTCAACACAAGATCATGCAGCTGCAGCTATTGCAAAAAAAGGTATTCCGGTTTTTGCTTGGAAGGGAGAATCTGAAGAAGAGTATTGGTGGTGTGTTGAGCAGACTTTAAAATTCAGTGACGACAAAGGTCCTAATTTATTATTAGATGATGGAGGTGATTTAACACAAATAGTTCTTGAAAAATATAAAGATCTTGTACCTGAAATCAAGGGCGTTTCAGAAGAGACTACAACAGGAGTACATCGTTTGTACCAATTGTTTAAGGAAGGTAACTTACCTTTTCCAGCGATAAATGTTAATGATTCTGTTACAAAATCAAAATTTGATAACAAATATGGCTGTAGAGAATCTTTAGCAGATGGTATTAAAAGAGGAACAGATATAATGATTGCAGGTAAAAATGTTATTGTTTGTGGTTTTGGAGATGTTGGGAAAGGTTGTGCAGAGTCAATGAGAGGTTATGGTGCTAGAGTTTATGTTACAGAAATTGACCCAATATGCGCATTGCAAGCATCTATGGAAGGATACCAAGTTATAACTATTGAAGAAGCCTGTGAATATGGTGATATATTTGTTACAACAACTGGTTGTAGAGATGTTATTTCTGGACCTAATATGGAAAAAATGAAAAATAACGCTATTGTTTGTAATATTGGTCATTTTGATNTAGAAATAGATATTGCATATTTGGAAAATAATCCAANNATAAAAGAAGTTAATATNAAACCTCAAGTNGANAGATTTGAATTTGAAGATGGTCATTCAATAATCGTTTTATCTAGAGGAAGATTGGTTAATTTAGGTAATTCAACTGGTCATCCATCATTCGTAATGTCAACTTCGTTTACAAATCAGGTTTTAGCACAAATGGCTTTATGGACTGATGAGTTCAAAATAGATGTTCACACATTGCCAAAGCATCTTGATGAAAAAGTTGCTTTGCTACATTTAGATCACCTAAATATCAAGTTGACTAGATTGTCGGACAATCAAGCTGATTATATAGGAGTTTCAAAGGAGGGGCCATATAAACCTGATCATTACAGGTATTAATAATGAAATTAATGAGAACATATTCATTTCTGATAATAATAAATATTTTATTTATAGGTTGTGATTTTGAAGAAATCGATTCTTTTGAAATGCCTTCGTGGAATTGGCCATTATCATTCCCTTTAATTGATGAAAATTATACTTTTGGTGCAATGGGAGCTAATGATAATGGTGATGGTATTTTTATAAATGGTGAAGGAGAAGAAGTTGAGAGTAATAATATTTTCTTTGATGAAGATAGTATATTATTCATTGAATATTCTGCTGAGCTTGCAGGAGAAAATGGTGATCCTATAGGAGTAAATAATCAATTTAGTTCATATTTTGAAATTACCCCTCCCTCATTTGACAATATTCAAGGAATTGATTTTGCTCAAGATGGATACAATATTAATTTTGATCTTCCTGCAATTCCTTTTACTGTATCTCTTCCTTTAGCTTTAGTTGTATTAGATATAGCTCAAAATCCAAGTGATGATATTAATCAAGATAATGCTATACTTTTAAGCACTTGCTATATTTTTCAAGAATCAATGGTTGGAGATAATGGTTATTCATTGCCTGATAATTTAAGTTTAGATACAGGCGATTTAAGTTTACCTTTCACCGAAGAAATATTTAATTTAGAAACAATAAATGCAAATACAAATGATGCATTTAACTCTATTGATTATATAACAATAGATTCTGGTTCAGTTAAGATTGAATTAACAAATAATTATCCATTTGCAATTGATGAATTAGAAGTTACATTCTTGTCAAATAATGAAACATTATTTCTAGATGAAAATAATCAGAATACTTTTATATTTAATAATATTAATTCAGCAGATGTTAGATTATTAGAATTTACGATTTCTAATGATAAGTTAGTTAATTTAGGATCAGAGTTAACAATTGATATTGCAATGTTTGTTGATGATCTTGAAGGCCAAGGAGCTGAAAGCATTTATGCTGGAGTTGGAACTGGATTTGGAGTATGTAATATACTTGCTCAAGAAGATACCTGGTTTTTATGTAATGATAATCCAACAGAAGACCCACCTCAAGATGATTTTGTATGTACAAATTCTAGTGGACAAGCTTATAATCCATTAAATGAATTAGACGTTGATTTAGATTTTCAAATAAATTTTGAAAGAGTCAAAAGTATGTCCTGTGTACTTAATTTAGAGCCTATAGAGGTTACAGAAAATGTCCAAATACAAGACAGTGACCAAGGTAATGAACCAAGCATTGATGTTGTTGGAGGTCGTCTTAAAGATGATAGCGAAGGAAATGATGATGATACTGAATTTGTAAATAAACTGTCAATGAATATAGAAAATAATCTTTTCTCAGATGTTGAATTTTCTATAGAGTTTCCTAATTTTTCATCAGAAGATGGTGAAATTTTAAAATACATTAAAAATATTTCTGTTGGTGAAGCTTTTGAAGATACCTTAGATTTTAGTGGTTATTATTTATTTAATGCAATTCTTGATGATCAGCAAACAGAATCTTTAAATTGGATCCCGAGTCCAGGTACTACATTAGAAAATATTATTGTGATAACTAAAGTGATCATTGATAACCAAACAGTTATATTTGACCTTAGCGAAAATTATGGTTTAAATATAAATTCGTTATCATTTGCACCATTAGAGTTAGAATATGTAACTGCTGCTGCTGAAAACTTAGAGTTTGATGTTCCCCCGTTTTCGATGGAAAACGTGCCTAGTGGTTTTGAAGGATTTGAATTTGCAGATTTATCATTAACATTTGATATTAAAAATCAAATAGGTATTCCAGTAGCATTAGATTTAAATCTTACTGGTAAAAAAGAAAATGGAGACTCTGTAACATTAATAATTGACCCAGTACTAGCATATAATAACGTTGACATTGATGATGATTATTACATTGATGATGGATCTAGTGTAAAAGATTCTGCAAGAACGATTGTGATATTTGATAAAAATGGTCAAACCACAAAAAAATANACTTATTCAAATGAATGGGTCTTGTATCAGGAAGAAACGATTCCTGCTGGTGATGGTGTTTCAACTATAATAGATGTAATGTCAATAGCACCAGATGAAATAAATGTATCTGGTGGGGCTGCTATCAGTGGAAATGGAATTTTGGCACCTGAAACATATCTTTGGGGTGACTTCATTATGCAATCTGCGCTCTCGTTTGTTTTTTCAAAAAATATTAGTTTCATTCCAGGCGAGCCAACTGTTTTGGAGCCCCTAGATGAATCTACAAGATCTAAGATTGATAGCTCATTGGTAATTGCTAAATTAAGTTTAGATATTATCAATAGTATTCCTATAGATGGTAATATTGGCCTACTTGTTTCAGATTATAATCCAGATAGTCTTTGTATATCAGTAGACGATGTATTATGCTCAGAAACCTATTTTCCAGTTTATTTTGATGATTTAACAAATGGTGATTGGATTTCACAATCTGGTGAAATAAGTGAGGGCTATGAATCAGAATTTAGTCAAGATTCACTTTTAATGGAATATTTGGAAGTGTCAAAAATTTCAGTTGATCCACTAGATGACGATGAGACATCTATTGTTAATTTTTTAAATGAAGATGGTGATACATTATTCTTTATTGGAAGAATGTTTAATCTAGAAATAGCCGAACCTGATTCTATAAATACCATACAAGGTACTACGATAGTTCCTAGTGTATACACTGATGAAATTATTCTTGATACAAATAGAGTAAGTTGGATTACATCAGACCAGCAAATATTTTTAAAGCCACTAATAAGATTTAATGCAACCGATGATTATTATTGTAACGATGGGTCTGAATGTGTTGAGGGAATATGTAACAATGGAAGTGATTGTATTATTGNACCTAGAACTTTTCAAACATCAAATTCAATTAATATAAGCTCATTTATCACATTTACGCTTAATACTGGATCTTTGTTTGAAACTACAAAAAACACAAAGCTCTCTGAATTTAAAAAAGATAATGTTAATAATTAATAACAATATAAAAATATTCGTTATTTTCATTATTTGTTTTAGTTGTGTCCTAACTCAAACAAAAAAAGATGCAAGAATGTTAGGCATGGGGGGTGCATATAGCACTGTAGCAACCGGATATAGAACAGTGGGCTTTAATCCTGCTAATTTAGCATTTAATAGATCCTATGATGTAAATGTCATGGGATTTAATTATTCATTTCTAAATAATGTTTTTTCTATTGAAACATTTAACAAATTTAATGGTGCAAATTTAGAAGATATTAATGCAGAAAAATATTTTGATAAAAATGATTTATTTAAATTGACAAAAAAAGAAGGTATCAATGTCAAAATGAATGGTCAATTTGCTACTCCTGGATTAAATATTTCTAAAGGTATTTTTGCGTTTACTTCTGATTTTGTTTTATTAACAAATTTTGGAATTCCTGAAGCTATGTTAGATTTATTTTTTAATGGAATTTCTGCAGATATTGATCCAGAAATATCTGATATTGGTAGTGATTTTGTTTTTGATTTTAGACAAGATGTTATTGGTGTGAATGAATTTGCTTTTAGCATGGGGATTCCATACGAGAACTTTGGACTAGGATTAACCTTTAAATATTTGCAAGGTTTATTTTATTTAGGAGTTGATTATGATTCAAGCTATGCAACGCTCAGAGTAGATTCAGATGAAGTGTCAGGTTCTGGTAAGATTTTATTAAGNCAAGCAATTGGAGGAGGAGGTGTTGGTTTAGATTTAGGATTTGTTACAAAAAGAAATGATAGAGGATGGAAATATGGTTTTTCTATGATTAATCTACTTAGCGCAATTGAATGGAATAAACCAAGTATTACAAAAAACTTATTAGGNGATGATATTTNATTAATGTTACCATACAGGGAAAATGAATATTTTTTATTTACATATCAAATTGAAAATGTAACAGCTGAGTCATTTCTTGGAGAAGATGGTGAATTAGATTCGTTATTTCAAACTGATTCCTACACAGTAGTTGAAGATCCTGATGTTGGATTAATTAGTTCTGAAAATTTAGATGATGTTAACTTAGAAGAGAGAGACATTAGTGATTTTACAATAAAATATCCAGCTTTTTTTACCATTGGTACCTCAAAGTTGATTGATGGGCAAGCATTAGTTTCAATGGACATGACTACGGGTTTCTCAAACAGTTTTAATGGATATACTAACTGGAAATTTTCTCTTGGAACAGAAATTTTTAGATTTAAAAATGTTATTTATAGATTGGGTTATACTTTTGGTGGAAATAATTTCAGTGATTTAAGCTATGGAATGGGTTATGTCATTGGTCCTTTTTTTGGAAGNAAAATAGAATTGGATCTTGCATTTTCTTTAAAAAACAGCATACTAATTAATAGAGCTCAAGGTTTAGATTTTGCGTTTGGAATTATATGGTCAAGATAAATTAACGAACCTCAAAAATTAAAATATTNAAAAACATATTAATTCTGATTTTTTCAAGTATGATTTTATCTCAAAATTTCAATTATCAGTCTGATGATTGGTTTATGTTTATCCAACCAGGTTCAATAAATTGTATTACAGAATCATCGTCGAACGTAATGTTTGGAACAGATAACGGAATTTTTTATCAAGACAAATTTAATTATGAGATAAATTATGATAGTTATAATTCAAACGAACTTCAATCAAAAAAAATTCATCATATTATTTATGATAAAAATACTGATTATTACTGGTTAGTAAATGAAGATGGTATTAATTATAAGGCATCTATTTCAAAATATTGGAATATAATTCCATTTTATAAAATCAGTCTGAATTCTCCTTTTCAAATTATTAATATTGGATATAATTCAGAAGCAATATGGATAAAAACTGATTTTGGTATAATCCCATTAAATAGATATAACGGAAATATGGAAAGTCTTAATTTGTTTAATGAAATTGAATGGGGATCATCAAAAATTCAATTAGATGTGAAAATAGACTTATTTAATTATAATTTTAATGATAGTTGGCTAATTTCTAATGATAAAATTTATAATACTAAAAACAATCTAGAGTATCATCCAATTGTAATATATGAAAATGCTTTTGGTGAAACTTGGATAGGTACTAGTTCTGGATTATTATTTTATGGTAAGTATGGATGGCTTAATCCATATCACTTAGGAATAGATCAGAAAAATATAACTGAAATATATTTTGATAATCAAAATACGTGGTGGTTTGGAGAATCATACCTGAGGAACAATTATAATAAAAATATTTTTAGACAAAATTTTTTAAATAGTGGTAATGTTTTTCTTTCAAGTTGGAATGAAAATAAAAATGTTTGGGAGTATTATTATTCAAATGAATCTTTAAGTATTAAAAATACGGATATTAATAAAATCCTTCGTTATAATAATAAAGTATATTTAGGAACGATGAATGGTGTTTTAGTACTAGATATTGTTGAAAGATCCTGGACAAATATAAGCAAAGATCTCAATGATGAAGCTATTTGGGATTTGATTATAATTGATAATTCANTGTTAGTCGCTACTGCAAGAGGTATTAATGAAATATCACTTTTAGAAAATATTGTTATACCAAATAAAAATAGTTTTTTAGATGAATTAAATAATAAAGAAATTTATAAGTTTATGCTTGACGATCAAATATTGTATGTGTCTTTTTCAGATGGATTAGCAAAAATTGATTTTATAAATCAAGATATTAATTACATCAGCAATAAAAGAATTAAAGATTTTCAAATCAACCAAGGTAGAATATTTGTGAATGATTCAAAAATTTATCAAATTATTTCAGACAATAAATTAAAATCATATAATTTAATTTTAGATAAAGGTTTTGAATTTTGTGTAAGTGAAGAATTTATTTGGACTTTTACAAAAAACGAATTGTACTTGTATAATATGGAAAAAAATATGAATTGGTCATATAATTATTTGGATGGTATATACGGTGATTTTATTTATACATTAGATTGTGATGATCAATGGATATGGTTTAGTACAAATAAGGGTGTTTTTTATTACAATTGGGGAGCCTATCACAAGTGAGATATTTAACTTTTATTTTAATCTTTTTCGGGTGTTTTTCAACTTTTGAAAAAGATAAACAAAATAAATATAATAAAAAGTTTTCTGTATATTCATATAAATCCGAAAATCCAGACAGTCTTTATTTAGATTTATATTTAAACTTGCCTAACAAAGATTTTGTTTTCATTAAAAAAAATAATTTATTTAAATCAACAATAAATATATCAATTAATATTACAGATTCATTAGAAAATAAGCAAATTATACATGATTCATGGAAACATAACATTATTGAAAATAATTATCAAAAAACAAAAGAATTTGGAAATAATGAAATCTTAGTAAAAAAAATTCATCTAAAAAAAGGTTTATATAAAATATTTATTCACATACAGGATGATGATAGTAAAAACAAGTGGACTATGAGTGAAACTGTATCCTTAAAAGGATATAATAAAATCAGTGATATTTTAGTCAATTATAAAGATGGTGGAAAATTTTATCCATTATTTGATAGATCTGCAAATAATATGGATTCTATTTATTGTTTTTTTCAATTAGATGATAAACAGGATATTGATAATTTGAAATTATTCATTGAAAATTTTGAAATTAATGATCTAATTGTAAATCCAATTAAAGGATCAGATAACTTTTTTAATCTAATTTTGCCAACAAGTCTAATAAATTTGAATGATCCAACTTTAATTTTTGATGTAGGAAGCTCAAAAAAAGAAGTGTCAATTAGATTTAAGCATAAAGATATAGACAAGCTATTTAAGGATCCTGATCTAATTCTTGAGGTAATGAATTATTACGGCTTTATTAATAATAAAAACTTAAAAAGTAAATCAATAGAAGATAAATATAAAATTATTAAAGATTATTGGATGGATAGAGACCCCACTGCTAGCACAGATAAAAATGAATTGATGAATGAATTTAATTCACGAGTTCAATACAGTATGGATAATTTTAGTGTACTAGGTCCCGGCTGGCGTTCAGATAGAGGTAATATATTGATTAATTATGGCTATCCTATAAATCAGGAAATTTCAAATTCAAACGATAATAGAAGTACTTTCTTAGTTTGGTATTTCCCCAACGGAAGAAAAGTCATTTTTATAGATCAAGACGGTTTTGAAGATTATAAGATATATAGAGAAGTCTATTGATAAAATAATTACTTTTGTTGATAATTATTTTAATTTTCAGCTAAATTAGTCATTGACAAAATCTCATAAAATTACAATATATGAAAAAAACATTATTAGAAGTTAAAAATTTAAAGAAATATTTTCCTATTAGATCAGGTTTTTTTTCAAAAATTAGTAGTCATGTTCAGGCTGTAGATGACATTACATTTGATTTATATGAAGGAGAAACATTGGGGCTTGTAGGAGAATCGGGATGTGGTAAAACAACTGCTGGTAGAACTATTTTAAAATTACTTGAGCCTAATTCAGGAAGTATAAAATTTATGGGAAACGAGATTTCACATTTAAACAAAAAGGAAATGCGTCCATATCGAAAAGATATGCAAATTATTTTTCAAGATCCCTATAGTTCACTAAATCCAAGAATGACAATTAGTAGTATGTTATCTGAAGCTTTAAAAATTCATAAAATTGTTCCAAAAGAGGATATACAAAAAGAGATAGTATCATTGTTAGATGTAGTTGGGTTACCTGCGTCTTATGCAAATAGATATCCGCATGAATTTTCTGGTGGTCAAAGACAAAGAATAGGAATCGCAAGAGCCTTATCGGTAAAACCTAAACTGATTATTTGTGACGAAGCCGTTTCAGCGTTGGATGTTTCAATTCAAGCTCAGATTATCAACTTATTAAAAGATTTACAAAAAGAATATAATTTGACCTATCTTTTTATATCACATGACTTATCTGTTGTTGAGCATATTTCAGACCGAGTTGCTGTTATGTATGCTGGTCAAATTCAGGAAATTGCAGATGTGAAAGAATTGTATCAAAATCCAATCCATCCATATACAAAAGCTCTCTTATCAGCTGTGCCAATCCCAAACCCAACTAAAAAATCCCAAAGAATAATTTTAAAAGGTGATGCCCCTTCACTAGTTGATATGGGTGATGATTGCAGATTTTGTAGTCGTTTTGATGATAATGAATGTGCTTCAGGAGTCTGTTTCATTGGTGGAAGCTCACGCAAAAATCAAGAATTGGTTGAGTTAAATCCTGAACATTTTGTTAGATGTCACAATGATCTAATGAAACAAAACAAAAACTAACTTTAGTATATGAATAATAAAGTAGCTTTTTATACTTTGGGATGCAAATTGAATTTTTCTGAAACATCTACAATTGCTAGAGAATTCATAGAAAATGGATATCAAAAAGTAAGTTTTGAAGATAATGCAAATTTTTATGTTTTAAATACTTGCACTGTTACTGAAAACGCTAATAAAGAGTGTAGAAAAATAATAAATAAAATTAGAAAAAAAAATTCTAATGCTCATATTTTAGTTACAGGATGCTATGCACAGCTAAAGCCAAAAGAAATTTTATCAATCCCTGGTGTCAATCCATATAGATGTCCATCTTTATATGTTTCAAATAAAACATTTTTGTTTTTAAACAATTGAGATTTTATAAATTTGAAATTGATTTTTTGGGAATAATTTCTCAATATTTTACTTCTTTTTTTTATAGTTTGCGGATCATTTTGATTCAACATATTTATAGATTCTGTATTGTCCCTATTTGAATAAGAAAACACATGCAGATAAGATAAATCCATACTTTTTATAAAATCATATGTTTCTGAAAAATCATCTTCTTCTTCACCTGGGAAACCAACAATTACATCTGCACCAATACACATATCAGGACTTTTTTTCTTTAGGTAACTAATGCGGTCAAAGTATTTAGATGTACTATATCTTCTTTTCATTAGTTTTAAAATTTTTTTCGATCCTGACTGCAATGG
>PAFF01000070.1 GCA_002704045.1 Fidelibacterota bacterium | reverse complement strand
TAATCATAAGAAGCAAAAAGCTCTGTCCAGGTGTATGTTGTATCGAACTCTTCATCGTAATACTCTAAAGGAAATGTTTCAGTATCAATCATATGCTGATAAACATTATCTGGAATATAATAGTATGGAGCACCATTTGTACCACCTGTCCATGTAGCGCCATGATCATCAGTCCCAGCAAAAATAGCTGTATGAGAATTACCATATTCACTTGCACCCACATCGCCACCAGACCAATACGCTGTTACAGAACAATATCCTTCTCCATTTTCATTCACGTCTAATACAGGAGATGATGTATAACTTCCTTCATCATCGCCACCAACTAAATACGTAGTCTCATCAATAACTTTCATTTCTTCACCGTAAATTACATACCCATCTTGATATGCCTCTGAGTGAAATACATAAACATCAGCTCTTGTCCAATCTGCATAAGCAACATTAAACATACTATTACCGTTATCATAAGATAAAGCAGGTGAACCTACCCATAAATCTTTTGCATCATTCCATAACAAATCTACTTCTTGAGCATCAGAGAAGGAACCACCATCCCATCCAAATTCATCAAAAGCATAGAAAGGTCTACCACCATAAGAGGGAGATCCAGTACCTGTATATTCGTTCCAGAATGCAAAAGGATACTCGGTGTTACCCAATGAACTAGGATATCTTCCAACACCACCATCTCCTCCAGAACCAGTTTGTCCACTCGGATTTAAATTTGTATATGTTGTCCAAATCTCACCGTTGCCAGAGTATGCAGCACCTATTTGACCACTTGTACAAGTGGGTCCACAATATTGCCTGTAAGTTGCAAACCAACCATTATCGTCTTTGATAAGAGGCAATGTCGATCCAACCAATAAGCCGTATCCATTCATAGACGAATCAACTCTTGCAAATCCATCATATCCATCTTCTCTGGATACGCTGTGCTGTGAATTGTTTGATGAATTATAAACTGTCTCTGGTTCAATTTTATTCATTTTATACTTACCCTGCTTAATGGGCGCTAGAGATCTATCAGCAGAAAAGATCATATTAAATGATAAAATTGTTAGAGATAAATAAAAAAATACGTTACGCATTTTTCCCTCCCTTTTTAATTACGGTTAATGAAAATTTATTATTATAAACAAAAATATATTACTAATTAGAAACAACTAGAACCAAGTGTTATTTGTAATAACTTGTATCAAGAAATGTACCAAATTAATCTAAAATAATTACCACAATCGATATTACATCAAAAATGTTTATATTTGCATCAGTATTAAGATCTGATGACCAGGCCTGATAGTCAAATGGAAAAGATACATCGAGAACAAAATCTACAACCATCATAATATCTAATACATCTACCTCGCCGTCACAATTAATATCACCAAGCTGAGGTGAACTACAATTCATGTTCGGATCAAACTCATAAAAAGATGTTCTTTTATAATTGCCGTGATACATATTCCAATATCCAATCACATCACCTTCAAGCTTGTAATCTAAACCAACTAACGATGCAGTTGTTCCAATATATATTTCTAAATCATTATCTAAATCTATATCAACAATTGTAGGCGAACCGATAAACGAGTTTCCAATTGTAATAGGAAAATTTTGCAATACTGACCCATCAAGATTAAAAGCAGCAATCATTCCATTATCTGTAGCTGCAACAACTTCTAACTGGCCATCGCCGTCCAGATCTGATATTGCAGGTGTAACATTAATTTTTCCTCCAACATCAATCGGCCATCCATCCAATATAAATCCGTTTTGATCAATCCCATACATGAAATTATCCTGCGAACCAAAGAAAAGACCAACTGTTTGTTCATCTACATAACCAAATCCAACAGAGGTTTGAATTGGCGCACCAGTCTCAAATTCAAAAACAATATCTCCATTCAAATCAACAGAATAAATTTTACTTCCGTCACTTCCTGAAATAAAATAAAAATTACTCTCAATTTTTAAAACGGAAGGATCGGATTTAAATTTATCTGAACCTTCGTATAAAATTGTTGAATATGGATTTCCATTATTAAAATTAATAAATCCTATAAAATTTTCAGACTCAGTTGAAAACACTATTTCATCTAATCCATCATTATTGATGTCCGCCAAAGCTACACCTTGCATTTTTTCATTTAAATCATATGGAAAACCTTCAACATTTGATCCATCATAATTAATTGCAAATACGTCACCAGAATTAGTGTATGCTCCAAAAACAATCTCTAATTCATCATCTGAGTCAATATTGCCAATCGATGGAGTTCCCATTAAAAATTGATTAGCGTTGTAATCTAATATAACGTTGCCATAAATATCTAAAATATATAAGTGCTTGGATTTTGAACATACAACTATTTCGTTAGACCCATCCAAATTGATATCAGCTGAAGCTATAGAACCCCAGATATCATCACCAGTATCAAATGGAAAGCCTGGCAGCTCCTGTCCCGATGAATTCATAACATGTAGAAACCCATCATAATCACCAAAAACAATTTCAATATCTCCATCCATATCAATATCCATAATTAATGGCGAAGATTGAACCTGATTAAACTCTTGAGGCCAATTTTGTTGATTTAAATTGATTGAAACAGGAAATTTAATGTCTTTGTCTAAAGAGTAATTGCCTGGGCCGTCCGCTGTAATATTTAGAATAAATTCTACATCTCCAACCTGAATATCATCAGAAATTGAAAACCTAAACAAGTTTTCAAAATGCTCACCAAAGCCTCCTGCAGGGATATCACCATAATTATATGTATTATTTATTATATCAATTCCAGGATTATCACATGATAGAACCCCAACCACATTGGTTGCATCAGTCCACCCCTCTTCATTATACAAATAAATACCAAGCTCAGCTGATTCTCCGGGATTAACATTACTATCACCATCACCATCAAGTGGAATTAGATCCTGAAAAGAATATGATAAATTAGGTATTATATCAAAACCAACAGCCTTAAAGCAATCAACCATTCCTTGACCCAAATCTCGATTGCCAAAATTATCTTGATAATTTTCATTCATACCATCATAAATAAAGTCATCAGCAGTATTTAAAATTCTTTCAATAATTTCATCATTATTCATTTCTGGATGGAAAGATGCTAAAAGACCAATACAACTAGCTGCATTAGGACCCGCCATTGAAGTACCATCATAACTTTCATATCCATCAATTACAGTACTCATAATTCCAACTCCAGGAGCTGCTAAATCAACAGCTGATCCATAATTTGAAAAAGAGGCCTTGTTACCATTACAAGAAACAGCAGCTACATTAATCACATTGTCGTAATCTGATGGATAATGATCGTTAAGATCTAAATCCTCATTATCGTTCCCAGCCGAAGCAAGTATAATTGCTCCATATAATTCATGTGCATTGTTAATTACAGTTTGCTCATAGGTACTAGGAAAACCATAATTACCCCAACTATTCTGAATAATTGCAAAGGTTGGAGATTCATCACCTGGATTTCCAGAAGTACCAGGATTACAGCCCTGACATCCTAAATAATACCCTGCCTTAGCCGCGTATTGAATGCCTGGATAACCATCATTAATTGTTTCTTCGTTGTTATTATCTCTAGTACATTTAACAGGGAGAATGCTTGAATTGAATGCAGCAGAGGCCACACCTATACCATTATTTGTTGCTGCTGCTAAAGTTCCAGCAACGTGAGTACCATGTGAATGCACTTGAGTATTTGGATCATTGTCATCTCCACCGCTAATACCAGATGGATCCCAACCAATCAAATCATCAGTATAAGTATTGCCATCATCATCAACACCATTTATATCACCAGGATCAAGAACCCACTCATCATTTATATACTCAATAGTTTTTCCGTCTCCATCAGCATCCTCACCTAAATTTTGCCAAATATTATCTACTAAATCAGGGTGATCCCATTGCACACCAGAATCTACGGATGCCAAAATCACATTCTCATCACCAGGCATATTTCCATTTTCAATATCCCATAAACTCCAAGCGTCATATGCCTTAACTGCACCTAAACTACATTGCTGATTAATCATGGGGTCATTAGGTATAAACGAATTTGTTTTATAAATTCTCTCATATTCATAAGAATGAATAAAATCAAACTTTCCTAACTCTTGAGTGATTTGCTGTATAGATAATGGACTATTTGATTTTATATAAGCCCTATATATTCTATTTAAAAATATATCACCATCGCGATCATTCTCTGTCGAATTAGGCAACCAAGCCTCAATATGATCTATATCAAAACCTTGAATGAAAATATTTAGAGATAAGTTATTTGTATATAACACATCATTATCTCTACTTATTTTTAATTGCTCTACATTTTTATCTAAGCAAAACAGAAATTGATTTGAATAATAATAATTACTATCAAAATTATTAGCTTTAATGCAAATTGGGGCCCATAGAAAGAGCCCCAAAATGATTAAAGAATAATTTTTCTTCTTTATTGAAGATAACACAGAAACTATCCTCCTAATATACTATTAACTATGGTCACAATGTCCAATACATCGATGCTACTATCTCCATTTGTATCTGAAGCGCATTCATCAGTATCTGCACCTGTTAAAATATAGTTCACTATAACAACAATATCTAAAACATCTACATTTGAATCACCATTAGCATCGCCAATTATACAGTCATCAGAGCCACCCCCTTCGCCTGCATCAAGAGAAACTCTAAGCATCAAGTTACCAGCTTCTCCCAAACCTGAAATATCACTCCAAGTTACTTCATCGGCACTAAAATATGAATTACCAGAATTAGAACCCGTATCTAACCCAAATGGCCTTGTAGAGGAAAATTCTTTGACACCTAAAAAGAAATCTCCTGATAACAACAGTCCCTCATCTGATAAGTTATAGTCATTCCAACCAACAACACCACCAGTTCTAATTGTACTGAAAATTTCTGAACCAGGAACACCATTACTATCTTCAAATATTTTTAGATAAAATGCTCCGCCCTCTTCCATTTGGTACCACTTTGCCCTAACTACATTTTGATCAGAACCGTTTGTGGTAAATTTAACTGCCATAAAATCACCAGATCCTGCATTTACTCCAGCCTCAGCTGATCCATCATCATAAGACAATTCGTATACAGTATTAGATTGTGGTGTCGCCTCAACTGCATCAGAAAGGTCACTTTCATCACCAGATGAATATGTAGCACTTAATTGATAAGAATAAGTTATATTGTTTTCTAAGCCATCATCAGAAAACGAATTAACTGATAATCCATTGGCAATTTGATTGCCATCTCTGTAAACATTGTAATTGGCATTTGCTCCTTGATAAGTAATATTAGCTCTAATACCCCACTCACCATCAGCAACTCCTTGATCACCCCAATTATCCCAACTACCACCTGGAAATAATATTCTACTATTAGTAGAAGGCGTAGCCGACTCATCTAAAGGACCATAGACTCCACCTTGTGTTGAATCTACATTGGTAAATTGCATAGCTACTATAAAACTATTGTTAATATCAAGATTAACATCAAATTCATTCCACCCATCTTGAAGGGTAATATCTTGAGTATAAAGTGGCTCATTATCATAAAAAGAACCAAACATACCAAACACAGCAATTTGAGTAGAAACTCCAGGATTATTAGGACCTAAATTAACTGACATAGTATTTATGACAGATGGTCCAACCAAAGGTATTTCTTGACCTGCCCAGGCTGTACTGCCTGTTGTTGACATCTGAATTCCTCCAGTAATCGCATCATTATCATATATAAAATCATCTGTTCCAGAGGCATTCATATCGATCCAAGACAAATCAACTTGTCCATCCAAAGCTTCAGCTGTTAGACCCATAGGAGCAGGACCAGCTGGCGCTTCTAAATAAACTTTAAAATCATCAATAAATAGACCAGATCCAGCGCCGCCATCATCATCTTCATCATATCTTGATTGAAATCTTACTATAATATCTCCTCCAGCAAAATTAGTAATATCTAAAAATACATTTCCATTAAATGGATAACCTGGCATATACTCTTCCCAAAATCCCATTCCACCTGGTCTTGTCTCATCACAATAATCATAAAATTGATCAACCCAAACAGCGCCATTAGGAATGGCGTCACAAAGAGATGCGCCATCACAAGCATAAGCATCACTTTGACCATTACTTACTAAAATATTGTCAACTTTTAAACCCGTTAAAGTAGCATCATCTGTAGTTGAGTAAGCTGGGTCAGAACCAAAAGCAAATCTTATAATAGCATTAGAACCTGCATATTGACTTAAATCAAAAGAAATGTTTTGCCAATCAGATTGACCACCCCAACCTGCTGCAACATCATTTAAATCACCACCAGTATCATACTCAGCATCGTTCCATATAAAACCATATGCACAATCAAAATCATAAGGTAAAGAACCTGTCAATAAATCCCAAGTAGCTCCTCCATCAATTGAAATTCTTACATTTGCAGCGTCCCATCCATCTGTACAAGAACCAGCAACAACTGCTCCAGCTGGATCTTCAATTCCCCATTGCATATCAGCAGACAGTGTCATGCCATTAGTGATAAAAACTTCTGGCAAATCTAAAAATTGAACCCAACTATCTAAATAACCTCCAACCTCTTCATCAGCACACCACCAAACATCACCATCCGAACCCCAAGCTAACGCAGATGGATCCATAATAGCAATACTATAATAGTCTTCTAAATAATTATCAGCATTTCCATCAGTATCTGGCATATCAGCAAAAATATGGAAACCAAACTGTACTAAATCATCGGCTCCAACTTCTGGAATTGTAATTGTAGGACTAACTAACTTCCATACACCACCAGCTGTTGAGGCATCATTGGGAGAGTTCCAACTAGTAGTTTCTGAATTAAAATTATCCTGAGTCAATGCCCAACCCGCTTCTCCTACCCAGCCGTGATCACCCTCAAAATCCACAGAGTACAATATAATTTGATCTCTATCTATACTATTTTGATTGCTATTGGTTGACTGATTTACAATTCCAACATTAGCACCGTTTATAGACTTTAAATTGTTTGAATGTTTAACAGCAGACTTTTCAAGACTAAATGTCATTGAAAATACCAAAACTGTAATTAAAATGTATTTAATTGACTTACCAAACATGGTTATCCTCCCATTTATTGTTTATAACTATCTTTTATTTAACTTACGTGCTAATTTCTACTTTTCACACGCTTTTAATGTAACAAATTATTAAAAAATCAGATTCATTGAATACTGACTAGTTGACTCTAGCATGCCGTAATTAGAAAATGCGTAATTAAAGCCAAAACCAAACAAACCTAAATTATACTTCAAACCTGCTCCAAATGCTAGTCCAGCAGTATGATGATTAAGATATTTTCCCGCCCTCACGTACAACATCTCATTCCAAGAATACTCTAAACCAAGCGATCCATATAATCTAGAATCACTTGGAGATACAGCGTCAACCTCAACTACAAGTTTCTGAAAACTATCTTTCATAAAAATACTATTTTTACCAATCAGCTCATTTGATATTCCGAGCCTAAAAATTAAAGGTAAATTATATTTTTCAGTTGCCCACATCTGTGGTTCAAGTAAATCTAAATTCTCATTTTCTAATCCCTCTCCTGAATATTGTATCTCAGGACCAAAATTAGACACAGACATTCCTAGCACAAAACCGTATATTCCAGTATCGAAAATTGAACCCAAATCAAATGCTACGGTTTTGAAACTAGTAGTCCATAAATCTTCCTGCACATATTTAAGAGAAACACCTAATCTCAACCTGTCAGTTACAACTTTAGAATATACACCAGATAGAACTAAATCTTGAACCTTGTAATAACCTATACCACCATCGGGGCTATCCAACGTAGTTCTCTCAATATCTCCAGAATCTAAATAAAAAAGATATAATCCAATATAATCGGTTGGTGATATTTTTCTTGAATATCCAATACTACCTATTTTTATATCTACCAAATAATCTCGCATCGAGAAATACAAATCACTTGTTTTGGTAAACGATATTGATGCTGGATTATATCCAATATCACTTATATTATTTGCACTTGCAACCCTAGCACCTCCCATACCTATACCTGATATACCAGTCTCCAATTTCAGAAAATTCGCCGCATCAGTTCCTTCTTGAGTTACTGTTTCTGAAAATGCAAACGTTAAAAAAACTAAAATTAATGTAATATTTTTTTTCATTTATTTATCTCACTATCGCAAATTTGCCTAAATGTTTTTTATCCCCCGATTCAACCGCATATATATACAAACCTGGTGCTACAAGCTGATTAAATCTATTCCTCAAATTCCAATACTCATTACCATCAACAATATCATTATGAACAATTTCATTTACGAACTCCCCTGAAACAGTATATATTTTTATTGTACACTCAGTTGGCAAATGAGTGAAACGGATCGTATTTAAATACTCGCTTTCATTGTTAAAACCTGATCTTACAATGTAAGGATTAGGCACAACCTTAATTTCTTCAAGATTCGCTTCAGATACACTTGATATAACTCCAAACTCTGACAAATCAACAGTCCAAAAATCCCCATCAACATATTGTTTTTTTGGTGACAATATTAAATAATCTTGATTTTGCCAAGGATAATATGGAATCCAAGCATTGTACGATGAAGCGTAATTATCTGGCTTAGAATCACCATCTGAATCACCAAAAATTCCAGGCTCTCCAAAAAATTGATCTTCAGATGTATAAATAAATTCTTGCCCGTTATAATACGTAATAGCTCCAATTTCATACGGTCCTGAACCAGGATACCAGTAATAACTATCGCTAGTTTGAGAAAGAGTTACATCAGGATTATAATTTAAATAGAAGTTAAATAAACTTAAAGTTGAATAACTTGCATTATTTCCAACCCTTACTGAATCCATAAAAGTAATTCGTTCATTCGGCTGCCAAACACAATCACGAGCACCATACGAATAATCGTTATTAGGACCTGCATCTGTATGCCTCAACTTAACCTGCTTTCCAGTAAAAACATTATATACTTTAAAAGGCAAAAGCGGAAGAACATCTTCATCACAGCCTGACTGCACAGTTGATGATGCTTGACTGTAATAACATTCATTCGATGTTTCGTTCCAAATACCATGCAAACCTTGACAATCATCACTATTTGATGCATCTATAAACAAACTATTCGAAAACTCAATTCTATAATCAAAGGATGGATGATTATCATAAGTATTTGTATTCAAATATTCCATAGCTATAAAAGTAAGACCGGCTTCATTAGTACTTAGTCCACTTTTTTGATTAAACTCTTCGTATGAATCATAAATATTTAGGTATGAATTATAAACACTGCTAATACTAGCATCTGAACCAAACACGCCCGAAACATCATCTAGGATTCCAGGAAATTCTTCATATGCAACATTCTGCATATTCCCAATTTGATTAAATAGTAAATCAGCGTATGAATCTAGATTAGTAATTCCAAATGCCAAACCAGCATATACATCAGTATAATTGATCTCATTTGAAATATCGTAACCTTTTATAACATAATTGGGCACTTTGATTGTATAATCAACAGATTCATCATCATTATCAAGAGTATCAAGATAAGAACCAGGCAGCGAGATCAACACTGAAAGAGAATCTGAATCAATATCATCTAGATTATAACTTGCAATATTGGTAGCTATACCAAATTCATTTACTATATATGAATACATTTTAGGCTCTGACGTTTTAAAACCTTCAAGATCATCGTTGCCAAGTGAGGCTAGTATTTCAAATCTTAACAAATCATCTTCAAATTGATATGGATTCGCTACTCTGTAAAATTGATCACCTGTTCCAAGATTATTATCGGAAGGAACAAAAACCTTATCGCCATTTTCAAGATCAGGCTCGCTATAATTACTCGCTTGATGCCCTGGTGTAATTTTTACAAAATTAGGATCTAAAATAGTTGTTCCTCTTGCACTTTCTAAAGCTGCCGCTCCATCTGGATCTGCCCATTTATCTGGATTTGACTGTATGGATTCTTGATCAAGGGTAAAACTACCATCATTATTTTCAGTATACGTATTTATATATGGTGGCAAAACTCCTGTATCATACGATGTTAACGAATATGTATACTCTACACCGTCAAAAACATTAGTATCTACATATGTATACTGTAAACCTGTATTACTACCTAGATCAAACCACTTATTGCCTTCAGTTGGATCATAGCCAGAAACTTCAGCACCTCTTTTTAAATTATCCTCACAGTCTGTTCCGTTTTCATAGATACAATGATCAATATCTTCTTCTGCGCTTAAATCCCACTGAGCTATTGGCTCCCAGCCAACTTGAACACCATTAACAACTATTGCATCTCCCCAAGATACTCCACCATCATCACTTTTATATAACTTATATCCTTCAAAATCAGCGTAGCGAGTCACAACATCCAAACTACTTTCAGCATTATCTTCCCAATACAATGAAACTTTTTCATGACCTGATGTTCCAGAAAGAATCGGTATATCAGGAGCAGTAAAACCTTGATAATGCGAGTCATACATTATTTGAGCAAATTGAGCATTTTTTTCTAAATCAAGAGAATCTGCCCCCATAATTACACAAAAAGAAAAGGGTTTTTCCTCGCCAACCTTTAATTCGAATGGTCCAGTACTCATTATCAAAACGCAATCCATTCCATCATTCCAAAACTGAGTATCGTCCAAACCCTCAAGTGAATCAAAATGAGGATTAATATCTGAAGATACTTCATTATTTGGATCTTTAGTATGAAAAAACCACAACTGCTCGTCATCGCTAATATTTACTGTATCGCCAGCCATAACTTTGTACTGGATCTCTTCTCTGTTTTCAGCAGATGGTCTTGCAGCTGAACCATCACAGCAATTTGAATTAGACTCTCTAGAGCGTACACCAGGTCTATTGTACCAGTCAAACCAATGCCAGTCAGTCATACCCAATTTATCACCTGGAAAGATGTCTGGATTACCATCTTGATTCAGATCAAGATTTTGCTCATACCAAGGCAGCCTTGGAGAATCTAATAACTGAATAGCTGCTCTTGCTAAATTTGTTGCACTATTACTTACACCATCCAAATCATATATATACGCAAAGCTCAAACTATCATCACCACCATCAGGTTTGTCTCTGAAATAACCCATATTATCATCTGCATTTGAATGATTTGACATACCTCCATCACGATCAGCCCATACTGCGTCTACATCAACATAAAATCCCATCCAAGATCTTTCGTAGTTAAATCCTTTTCCTCCATTTAATTGGGAACCATCCGGCATAACCATACCTTCAACAAATTCACCATCCTCATTAACATAATCTCCACTATCGTTTCTTACTCGTACAGTGATAAACATAATATCTTCAGCAAAAGAAACACCATACGAATGCGCCTCCATTCTTACAGTTAAACCCAATGGATATCCTGTGTTTTGATACTCATCGCCACTTGTTTTAACATAATTTCCTTGATGAGCCCATCTGTCATCAAATTCCATATACACATCAGTGTCTGAAATAAAACGACTACCTTCTTCTTCAATCCAACAGTCATCATCCTTGATATCACCACTACAACCAGTCAAAGAACTATCAAATCTTTCAGCCCACCAACCAGGCCATTCACGCTCATATTCTCCCAATTCATCATTATAAACCGAAGGCCAGGTTTCACTAAAACTACTATGAGCTAAAATTGGATACGGATCACCTGAATCAGTAAAATCAGTAGCATCACCAAAGATATCACCTACTGTTGCGTTTGGATCATGAGTATTTTCCCTAGCTCTATATTTTGGCTGCCAATCACTGTTTGAATTATCAGAATATCGTGTAAACCAAGACTCATTCGTATTAGCGCCATAGTAAACGTAATTATCATCTTCATTCCATGGAATAGCATCAGGACCATAATCATAAAAATCATATAAAACTTCTGAATCACGCTCAATAAATTTAGCCCTCTTAGCCCAAGGATAAACCAATCCCATCCTTGATTCTTGAAAATTAGGATTAACAAGCTCGCTTGCAGTAGTTATGTAAACTGCAGCATTACCATCATTATCAATTTCCAGAGACCATTGATCTGAACCTCCAAAATCTACGTGACTTCCAAACCTTTCACCTAAATCACCCTTATCATTTTCAACATTAAAAACAAAATCTACAAAAACCGAATCTCCAAGTCGTGTCCAACCTTCTCCAGCATCAATCGACTTCCATACTGCATACAAACCTGTTTGATATAATTCCCATTCATACAAATGAGAATACTTGTGACCTGGAATACTGTACATGAAAGAAATACTGGGAAAATAAGAATATTCTCCCCACAATCCTCCAGGATGATGAGAAAAACCATCTACAATACTACCGTAGTTTGTTATTGCAGACTTTAATTTACCCTGCAATAGATATCCTTTAGCCCTATCTAAAATAGGATCTGTAGGCAGAGCATTTTCACTTCTGCTAACTGATGAGGAATAATTATTATCCATATTACTATTTTCGAGATTTGGCACTGCAGCAAACACAAAACAAACACAAAAAGCCAAGCTACAAACCTTGAACAATGAAATCATTTTTTTATTTTTAATCATTTATTTATCCTACTTAAAATCAAATCTTATAAAAGCGTTAATCTCTCTTGCAGAGGATTCGTTCCAAGGACTATCATAATACGATTCAGAATATTCAACATCTGTCGTAACACCTGGAACAAAAGTTCCGCCTACTACACTAGGTAGACCTACAAATTGTTGATAATAGTCTCCTGGATTTGTTGCTGAGCCTGTCAACCTGTAAATATCGATAGTGTTTCTTCTATCAAATAAATTATATATATTGAGGCCTAAAGAAATTTTCATATCTCCAAACCGTAAGTATTTTGATAAAGACATATCAGTTTTGTTATAATCTGGCATTCTTACAGAATTTCTAAATTCACTTTCAATTATTTGATTGGATCCCGGAGCAGCTCTTTCAAGAGGTGTATATGGCGCACCAGTTTGATACAAATGCGTTACAGATAACAAAACACCATATGGTAAAAACGTAGACAATGATATACTTGCATCGTGAGTCCTATCATATGACATGAGATACTCCTCAGCAGGAGCATCAACCTCTACGTTGCCAACTTTTGACCAAGCATACTCTTGATTTGATTTAGCTTCTGACCAAGTATATTGTAAATTAACATTCACAGGCAAACCTCGAGTTTGCACCATAAAATCAATTCCCTGAGCTCTACCAAAATCATAATTCCTCATAACCCAATAATCTTGAGTTCCAGATCTATATTTTTGCGTAGAGGTTAATTGATCCATATTTTTAACCCAAGTCCCTAAATTAAACGCGATATGTCTATTCATTTGAATATTTATTGAATATTCATATGACTCGGTTCTTGCCGGGGTCATACTAGGATTACCAACCAATGCATTATCAGTTTGAAAAAGATTAAAAGGATCACCTAAATTATTTGTATTTACATAGATATTCATAAAAACTGGGTTTTGATAATAAACACCATAGTTAAATGTAAAAGTTGCTTGATCAGTTATCACGTGACTAAATCCTATTCTTGGACTTAACCTTAAAAGAGATTCAGTATCAGTAAAAAGAACTTGCGCATTAGCAATACCAGCATCTGTACCAATAGGTTCAATTGCATCTACAAAAGGCTCACCATAAGTATATATATCGTCATCAATTCTATCTTCAAATTGCTCATACGGCTCACCTTCATCAAAAACACCATTCCCATTTTCATCATAAAAATCCCATTCACCATTATTATCTGTACTTAACTGATCCCAAGTTCCATTATCTATTGCATCATTATAATAGTAAGGTAAATATGGCGAAATTTCGTAGTCAGGATTTGCCCATAACCTTGTCTTGAAATTAGTGTAATCAAATCTCAAGCCAGCGTTAATTACCATCCAAGGCACTTCAAATGTGTTCTGTATATATCCTGACAAATCATATGGTTCTCTACCTAAATCCCAATTTGAATTATCATTAGCATCATCATATGGCTCAGAGAGCAATGGATCCCAAACACCGTTACCATTCCAATCTTCAAAAATTTCTTGGGGGTCCCAAATACCATTACCATAAGAATTGGACCAGCCAACCTCATTATCGCAAACAAGATCCCCATCAGAACCATAACCACAATCAGTGAAAGACTCATTTGCATCCCAAGTACCATTACCAAAACTATTTTGCCATCCATTGTCTCCCTGGCATATTGGGTTATTACTATCATCAAATCCGCAATCTACAAAAGGTTCAGCCGCATCCCAAATACCATTACCTTCATCAATAAATATTTCATCCTCATCACGCACACCATCTTTATCAATATCCATAAATATCTCGCCATTATTCCATATTCCATCACCTAAATCCTGATATGGCTCAGTTACACTTTCAGACCACGTCTGATCTCCATTGTAATCGTCCCAAGCCTCAGCAAACTCTTGAACAAAAGGATTTTCTGACCAAGGAGATTGCACCTCATAATATTCAAGCAAATGTCTTTTATAATCCAATCCTACCCTCAATTTCCATTTTGAGGTAAGTTGTGAGGTTGCATCGATACGAATCTCATTTGTAATAGCACTTGAGGATGAAAAATAAATATCACTTCCTCCAAATGCTCTCTGCTCATTGTAACCCAAATAATAGTAATCTCTGTGAAATGAATTATCTGACCCGAAAAAACCAAAACCATTGTCACCAAAATATTCATTAGGGTTATCTGATGACAATTCCATCCAATTCCTACCATAACCTGTATAGTTCTGATAATTTTCATACATNTCTGGNGTCAACCAATANGAGCCGTCTCTNACAANNGCTTTTTCAACAAGNACCGGANCNGTCCAATTCTCATTACCATCTGCATCTAAAAATGGCTCTCCCGGATCGTACAATTCATTAAAATTTTCATCCAAGAATGGCTCAGTATCACTCCAGTTATAGTTGCCGGGCGTTGCACCATAATACCAGCCACTTTTTGGATCTTTATTAGTATATTCGATACGCCCATTTATGTATTCATAAGGAACAATATCAGAATTACTTGGGTCAGAATACCTAGCCTCTTCTGTCAATGCGAAAGGATAGATATCACCAGCAGGATACCTCCATTCAAACCAATCGGGATATCCATCTCTATCATTATCTTCCCATCTCACNCCTTGAAACTGNCCTTGGTCAAATCTNGAAAATCTNAACGTATAAAAAGTCTTATCATTAATAGANTGATTNATCTCTAATGCTATTCTTTCTGTATCTCTAAACAATTCNTTCTGGCCATCNTCCCAATATAAAAAATCTGGNTCAAAAATCTTTCTATGATTTTNAACCACCCAGTAAGACAAATTAGTCCTAACCTTATTCATTGGTTTCCATGTTAACTTTGTAAATAAATCAGTTGTATTATCAAAACCAAAACCTCTAAAACCAGCAANATCGTCCCAACGCTCAACTCTTTGATTTGGNNTNTTCAATGGATCCCAATTTTGNTTATTGGGATCATATACGTTATCATCAAATTCTAANACCCTATATGTTTTATCAGTTTTCTGACCAGATACCCAAAANGTTAAGTTTGGAACNGCTGGCACNGGACCTCCAAAACCAATATTGGTATCGTGATAATTTCTAAGNCTATCATAATCTGAGCCAATAGCCTCACCTATTGAACTCGTTTCATACTTGGTCTTATAAACATACTCACTTTTTCCAGTTGATGTNTGGTAATTTGACAAGGCAGACATAGCATCNCCATACTCAGCNCTAAATCCTCCAGGCTGCCAATCCCACTCTGAAATTGCAAATAAATTCAACCTNGTTCCAGATCCAATACCTCCATAAATAGGATTTCNAATATACATACCNTCAATCATGTATGCAATCTCACCTGCACGACCACCTCTAACGTGAATTTCTTCAAGACCTCTTTCTTCGTGACCCGGTATGCCTTGTGCTTTACTTTCAACTCTAACCACACCAGATTGCAAACTATANAAATCAGANGCNCTCCTAATNGGAAGAGACTGAATAGACTCAGATGACATNGTAACTTTTTTNGCCGTAACATCTTTTTCTACCATTTGACGCTCACTTGTAACTGTAACAGCATCACCCTGCACCGCNCTCACTTCCATACCAAAATTTAGCCATATAGTTTGATCCATCACAATTTCAACATCTTTGACAATTGATTCTTTNTANCCAATAACCATGCAATGAACGTCATACTTACCAACCGGAATNTTTAATAANATATANTTACCATCNAAATCTGCCATAGTGCCCTGACCTGTCTCTTTAACAAACACTTGAGCACTTGCCATNGGTTGNCCTGTTTCATCTACGACTTTTCCTCTAACCGTACCATCTGTTCCTGAAAATGCAATACTTAGAAATATAAATAATATAGATAAAATACTTTTCATTAATATGACGTTCCTATTTTTTGTATACCAACTGATCTGAATTTTTTNTAAGGATTAAAANCTGTTTCAGGTAGCTTGTCAAGATCATTCAACTCAACTTTTTTAGAATTACTCAAGAAATTTCTTAGTGGCTCATTGCCANACACAANTTGACTNTCTNCATTGGANCTAAATTCACTCATCATCATTCTAGAATAAGGGATCCATTCTTCTTCTCCCCAAGAATAAAACACCTCATCNTTNACNATNGAATAATCTTTAGCAAGCCAAGTAACATTCATTTCATTNTAAGTNACTCCNGTNCCNTTCATTTCCATATTCATTNNTCTTGTAATTTTAAAACATTCATCTTTNAAGAAAAAATGNGGCTTNTCTCTCAATTCCTCACCTTCATCCCAATTNCCATTTCCCTGATTATTATAATTTGNATTCTCCTCCCATTCATCAGCATCAATAACTCCATCATTATTAATATCTTGAACAGTATATTTACAAACTAGTCCATCATCACCGCATTCTGCGCTACAATCATTATACTTTTCATCTTCAACCCAATAAAAACCATTATCAATGCACGATTGCTCTAATTCATTGCTTGGCAAACCATCATTTCCAACACAATACCCTGCATCCCAAATCCCGTTATACATCTCTACACTAACCGTATCTCTATCAACTTGATAATCTTTTGAAATATAATAAATAGCATGCTCTGTTGTATCTACCTCAAATGTTTGAACGTGTTCTCCATCTCGAAAATATTCGCCTCCTTGAAGGTAAAACAGAGATTCCCGAATACCCTCTTCTTCAAACCAAAACCCATAACTTCCTTCAGGACCAAAAAAGTCATACATCGCTGGATCAGCTTCTTCCGACTCTTGAATATTCCATAAACCAACATAATTAAAATAACTAGGAAAAACATATTTGTTAATAGATTCAGAGTCCACATTAAACAAATGATAATCATAACTAGATCCTGACTGCGTTTTTGCTAAATTATATTCTGAAACGTTATCAAAATCCGATTCAAAGATAACGTGATTGGTGACAACCTCTTGCGCTGATTCTATGTTTGTAAAACTTTTTGTTTTATAATACTTATAATCTGAAATTTGAACAAGAATAGTATCAACAATATCACCATTTTCATCAACTAAAATATCACCTGGATATATGGTCAAAAGCTCCATGGGAATAAAAGAATCATACTCCAAGTCCCCATCATAGTCGACAAAGGGCTCACCATCATCCCAAATATCATTATTGTTTTGATCAGTAAAAGTATCTGGCTGATCATAAATTAAATTGCCCAAATCCTCAAATACTTCACCTTCATCATAAATTCCGTTACTGTTTGAATCAGTATATACCTCGCCAAGATCATATTGACTGTTCCCTAAATCAGTAAAATCTTCACATTCACTTGGTACCGTACAAGTACTACTCGACCAATCCCCACCAATTGAAGTACAAGCGCTTTCATCATCAACTTCAACTACTACGTTCTGATCGCATATTTGATTATTATTTAAATCTGTAAAATTCCAAATACCATCACCAATATCAATAAATACCTCACCATCATCATATTGACCATTAGGTACATCTGTGAATTCTTCACAAGAATCATATTGACCATTCAATACGTCTGTGTATTCCTCACAGGATTCATATTGATTATTGGGCGTATCGACATAATCTTCACCCTGATCCCATATACCATTAGACCTATCTATAAATTGCTCTCCTTCATCCCAATCCCCATTTCCTATATCTATAAAGTCCTCTCCTTGGTCCCAAACACCATTCAATAATCCAGAATCAACAAATTCTTCACAATCATCATAAACTCCATTTCCAATATCAACAAAATCTTCAGCTAAATCATATTGTCCATTAAAATTTAAATCAGAATAGTTTTCACCTTCGTTCCAATACCCATTTCCAACATCTGTAAATGTTTCAGCTAAATCCCACATACCATTTCCGTTTGCGTCATCATAGGTTTCAACAGTATTGCAATACTCTGGACAAACTACACTAACAGGACTATCTCCTAATGTTACAGCATTAGTACATATTAAAAAAGAAGGTATCCCTTGCGTGATTAAATTATCAATTGCTGCATCACAATCTGCAAATTCATCTGAAGAGTAGGTATTTATATAATCACAAATTCCATTACCATTTGCATCATCAAAAGTCTCAGTTGGACTCCAAGAACCATTTCCATCAGCATCAATAAAAGTCTCACCTTCATTCCAAACACCATTGCCCAGATCAGTAAATGGCTCATCATCATCCCAAACCCCATTACCAACATCAGTAAAATCTTCACCATCATCATATTGACAATTACCAATATCTACATATTCCTCGCCACTATCATATTGACAATTTCCAGTATCAATAAATTCTTCACCAACATCCCAACTGCCATTTATCACATCTTCATATTGCTCGCCTTCATTCCAAATACCATTACCTATATCAACAAAAACCTCACCAACATCATATTGCTGATTGTTATTTAAATCAATATATGGCTCTGGATCTGGATCATACACTCCGTTATTATTTAAATCAGTAAAATATTCAGACCTGTATGATGTTAACAAATTATCCATTTTCTCACCCAAAACGGTTTCACCCTCTTCATTAACATATGAACTAAATAATAAATCAGTTCCAATAACAACCATTGTATCAACTGTAAACTCATATGACAAACCGCTTTTATCTTCAACATCAGGGATCTGGATCAACCCGGTTGAATCCGTGTAATAAGGCACCATTGAACCATCAGCAAAATAAGGAAAATCCGTATCTACAAGCTGATTAATAGAGTCCAATCTTTCCTGAAAAATTGTGTCTATTAAAGCTGAACTTGTGTAGCTGTATGTAATTGTCGTGTCCCATTCAACAGTATCAATTAGCATATAGCTTGATGCAATATCATCTTCTGAAAAAATTGATTTTTGAAAATTATTTGTATAATAATCATTTGCAAATACCTGAGATATAGCTGGGCCAGTTTGCGATTCTACTTCTGGCAACAATTTTAACTTAGTAGAAAAAACTACATACCTATAATCGTCTCCACTAACCTGCTGCCATTTAAGTGAATCAATTGTACTTTCAGGACCGCTTATTTCAAAATTAAATTCTCTAGATACAACCTCTTGCGATGATGAAGCTTCAGTAATTTGAGTTAAATCATCTTCGTCAATTGAAGATTCTAAAGAATCAGGCGATACAGTTACAAAAAAGTTAGGATAAGTTGTAAAGTTTATTGTGTCTTCCTCAGGCTTAAAAACTGCGCCTAAAAATAAATGTTGATATTCATATTTTAAGAATTTTACATTTATATTTTCATTGAAATCATAGAAGTAGTCTTCATAGGTACCAATATCAGATAGATTATCACCTAGTGTATCAAGATTAGATGGCTCTGGATCATCTACAGTAATAGATGATAGACTTTTTTCATCACAACTAAAAATTAAAAAGGGTACTACTAGTGCAAAAATATTTTTTTTCATAACAAATTCGGGTTTTTACGATTTTTAAACTACGTAATGCATTTTGAGCATTACTTCCATCCGCCTTGATTACAAAAACCAGATTAAACGCGTAAAATGGCTAAGGTAATTAGTCTAAAAATACTTTGATTTTTCCTAAATTTTCAAGATATTTTTAATACAAAATTAAAAACCCCTCTTTTGAGGGGCTTTTAAATCAGATTAGGGATTTACTCCAATTTATTTCATTAACATAAGTTTCTGCGAAGAAACATTCTGTCCAGATTCTACTTTAACAAAATATATTCCACTTGATATATTGTATGCATTCCATCTAACAGTATGATAACCAGCAGTTTTAAACTCATTTAACAAGGTTTCCACCAATTGACCATTAATGTTGAAAATCGATATTTTAACATTATCTGAATTAGGAATAGCATAATCTAAGTTAGCTATTGGATTGAATGGATTGGGATATGCAGCACTTACACTGAAATGAGTTGGTATATCAACTGAATCATAAGCAAGCGGAGAACTTCCACCAATCTGAATTGTAATTTCTCGATTATTAATATCTGATAGTATAACTGATTCTTCTATTTTCATATCAAAATATTGATCATCAATATGTAAGAAAATATTATGATCGGGAAGGCCAAGAATAGCATCAAATTGATTCCAAGATAATTGGACTTCATCATTTGCATTCCATGCTTCGATACTGTCAATTCCATCATCAGCATAAGTGATTGTAGAAATATGCCAATAGTTTGGTTCACCCAAACCAGAATAAGGCCTTATATCTCTGAAGAATTCAACTTCAGAAACTGTATTGCCATTTTCATCTGGTGGACTACCAGCCCAATCAGATCTATCAAAAAATAAATCAATATATTTATCTCCCAAAGGAGCAGGAATATCATACTCATCTTCACCATATTTAAATCCTATATTTGCCGAATCAGATAAACCAACTGATATAAAGTCTCCGGCTGATCCATTAGATAAACCTCTTGCAACAAGATTTAAAGACCAAATATCGGACCTACTTTCTCTTTGAACGATATCCTCTCCAACATGAGGTTTGAATTTTAGCTCTAATTCTCTAGATGCATGCAGCCAATAACCTTCCCAAGGCACTACTTGATCTACACTTTGATATGTTGACAAATTATTATTCCATCCATGAATTTCGCTTTGCACAAATCCAAAATTAACAGCTTCGTCCCAAGTATAATATTGATTAAAAGATTCTATCCATAGTTGATCTTTATCAATTGAAGAAACTAACATATTAGAAATCAGGTTCCACCCTCTATTGATACTTAGAGTTGCATTTTGCTGAAAAGCATTTGGATCAGGATAATCAACCACTCCACCTTTCAATGTTACACCACTGGGTTGAAATAAAGATAGAATATAACCCTTGCCATGCTGAAATGGAAATACATCTCCAAAATTTGTTGGAAACTCACCATTTTCATTATAAATATACCAATCTGTTCCAAAATTACCCAAATTTTGATCTGTACCAAGATTATAAATCATATCATTTGCATAGATAATATCATCATCATTTATTTCTCCATCAGCATTAAAATCAGACCAATTTATTTCATCAGACAAATCCAATGGGCATCCTATCAAACTCCACTCACTAGGAAAACTTCTGCTTAATAAATTTGTTGATAAAGTAAATCTATTGTCACTAATATCAGTATATGAAACATGATTTGAAACCCCATTGATATCCTCAATTGTTAATCTTATTTCTACTTTGTTCATTTCAATATCTTCAAGATCAAAAATACTTATGTAAGCTTTATTGGATTCAGTTAAGTTGCTATAATCTTCAGTATACCATACAACGTTTTCACCATTGGCTGGATAACCAAACTCTCCTATTCGATATTCAATAAATATTTTATCAATGTATGATGCTTCAGGATCTGGCTCTGGCTCTTGAACTTCTCCACTTGCAGAAATATCTCTGAACCATCCATCGGTTATTTCCCACTCGACACCAAATTGCTTGCCTTTTGTATAAATTTCTGCTCCGTTTGGAGTTAAAATATTAACAGTAGGTAAAATTGCTGTATAAATACAACTAGTCGATGATGGATAGCTAGATATACCTGAACTATTGATGGCTGTTACAAAATAGCAGTATTCAGTATCAGGATCTAAATCCTCATCAACGAAATTTGGGTATGTCCTAATATAGTCACCTGTAAATGAACCATCTCCATTTTTGTCCCAGTCATTTGACTCACTATTTGTACTTGAATAAAATATATCTCCAGTATCCCAAGCTCCATTATAATTCCAATCTGTAAAAGGCTCAGGGGGGTCATAAACACCATTACCTAATTGCTCATCCCAACCATCATCGTTTTGGCATACTAGATCATCACTTGAATTATATCCACAATCTACAAATTCCTCAGCTTCATCATATTTACCATTACTATTAGAATCAACATAAGGTTCTCCTTCATCATATATTCCATTTAAATCATCTGGATCAAGATCCCCATCATCTTCATCCCCTAGACAAATAGTTAAATCAATATTACAATCAATAAAATCTTCAGCATCATCCCATTTACCATTTGCTTTATCTATTTCAAAATTTGAATCTCCAGAGCATATTGAATCTGATTGAACGTCACCATTATTATCAAGGACATAGTAACAATCTATAAAATCTTCACCATGATTGTATCTTCCATCACCCATATCTTCCTGCCAATAAGGACTATCCTCACATATAAACCTTGTATCTTCATCATCATCTATGTCTTGCTCATCATAAAAACAGTCAGAAAAAGGCTCATCTGGATCATATTGATTATTACCATAAATGTCAAACCATTCTTCATTAGGTGTCCAACTATCGTAGTTTTCGCAATCACTTGATAAACATTCTAATTCACATATTTTTTGATCATTATGTGTTCCACAATCAATGTACATATCATCAACATCAGGGTTC
This sequence comes from Fidelibacterota bacterium, assembly GCA_002704045.1. GTDB lineage: Bacteria > Fidelibacterota > Marinisomatia > SCGC-AAA003-L08. The sequence goes on along the minus strand of PAFF01000070.1, from coordinate 11,813 downwards.
AAGAAGTAAACACCATCTTGAGAACCATCCACCCAAGCTGAAAATGTTTCAACCAATTGCCCATTCCTATACAAGTTATATTTATCAACAAATCCAGGCCTACAATCTTCCTCAAAACTAGATCTATCTAAACAATCTTCATCCATGCTATTGATTTCCCAATCAATATCAATAGAGTACAATGATCTTGTCAAAGTTGGAGTTGATGGCTTTGATGGAGGCTCTTCATCTAAAATAGTAATAGTGACTGAATCTAAAGCACACCCATCATAGGTTGTTTCGTTCCAAGTACCTAAATATGGATTAAATTCATTTTTAGGATAACCATTATATATATCGCACACTTCCAGATAATATATATGAGTGCCAGGCTCTAAATCAAGATCAACAATTGGTTCTGCCATGAAATCCGAAGAATTTTCTGATGAATACCATTTATATGTCAGATTATCTCTCCTATACTCCTCTCCTATACCATCTCCCAAATCAGACGTATATTCACCATTATTGTCATAATCAATAAACTCTAACCCCTCATCATAAATACCATTACCTTCTAAACCATTGGTTGCACAATCAGAATAATAGAAGTTAGGATATCTGTAAAATGGATTATAACAGCCATCACCTTCTGGATCAAAAATCTCATCTCCACTATCATATAAACCATCTGGACCATAAAAACTAAATCCTTCTTCATCTTCATCACACAACCCATCAACCCCACAATCATAAAGGCCAAGTATATTAGGATCATAAGATAAATTTTGAGTCACAAAATTTCCATTATCTATTAATACCCACTCACTATTAATATATCTTCTATCTGAATAAGGAAGGGTAACTGGATGAGTTTCTGAAAATTCATCTAAATACCACGTTTGATCGCTACCGGCATCAACCATTGGTTTTGAATTTTCTTCATGCAATACCTTAATTTCAATTGATGCCGTATCAAACGCTAAATAAGTATCTGTAACAGTTAATAAAATATTATGAAAATCAGCCACTCGATTAATTACTATGTGTGAACCGGAATAAGGATCACCGCTATCCCATATCCCATTTGAATTTAAATCAAAAAACGTTTCAAACAAGTCATACATACCATTTTGATTTAAATCATTGTAAGGCTCAGGCGATCTTCCTGTAGTCCAATTAAAAAATATTTCATCTTCTTGAGCCTGCATTTCTTCATTGCCTTCATAGGGAACCAAAATATCAGATGAACCTATTTCTGAACCTGATATAACTCCATCACCATTTAAATCAATATCAGCTCCTAGCAATCCAACTGTTGCCATATTTGTTTCAGGATCTCCATCGTGTGGTATTCTCCAACTTGGACCTTGTATGTTATTTTCAGCTGACCAGTCAAAACAAATTGATTCTGTATTATCATATTGACTGACTGTATAATCACACTCCCAATCTCCATCACACAATACTATAACAGGGGCATCACTGCAATTGTAAGAAAATGGACTAATATTAGCTATTGGAGCAACATTGCCTTCTTGATTTACAGTTATCGTTACATTTTCTGGATATGAATGATTTGCACTCTCAGCTGGCCACCCCTTTAAATATGTATCTTTTGCTCTTAACTCAAACTGAAAAACTTTCTGAACATCTCCATTGGGAACTACAGCATCAAAATAAGGTTGAACATCACCACCGTAGTAACAAGATAATCCAGAAGCTTCTTCCCATTCTGGAAAATATTTTATAATTGTATCGGTATTTTCATCGCAAATCGCATTACTATAATAACCCTCAGAATCATTACCATATTGCGGAATCCATTCTGGGTTATCATACCAATTGTTAATATCTTGACATTGATCATCTGTACCATTGCAAATTTTTTCACAAATCAGTTCATTTGAATTATTTGGATTCTCACCACAATTAATAAAGTTTTTACTTTCTTTAGTATTTAAAAATACATTTGGACCTGAAATTTGCTGCCAGTCAAAGTCTAATGCATCTTCTCCTTTTCCATATTCTGGATCTGATGACGCAAATCCATTGAGAAATATTCTTACATAATCATTATTTCCCTCCCATACTCCATTGCAAGCTGCCACATTACATGATTCATTTCCATCTATATCTGTGCATTCTTCATCCGAATCCCAACATCCATTACCGTTTGAATCTTCAAATATATCGCCGCAACCATCACAGCCTATATCACTAAATTGTTCACTATATTCTTGAATGTCATGAATAAAATTACCTTCTGTACCATTGGGATTATTATTTGGATGCCAATCATCACCATTGGGATCAGGATTTCCTACAGGATCATAACCATCTTCATCTTTACTTGGAGTTCTATCACTACCATAATCTAAAAAAGTAAATTTTCCATCATTTTCTCCAGGCTCTCCAATATCCTCAGGATCTCTAATGCCATTGTTGTTTAAATCAATGTAATCTAAGATACCATTTCCTTCTGTTCCACTAGGGTTATCCACTGGATACCAATCATCATTATTAGGATCAGGATTTAATGTAGGATGCCAACCAGGCTCATTTTGAGAAAGTAGTCCGTCTAGACCATAATCTCTAAAATCATTTGTATTAGGCTGACCATCAATTCCTGTATCTTGAAAAGGCTCCATGGACATATGATAGTTGTCATGGGGAACAGTTTCATATTGATCATTACCTGCTGATGTAGTTGGAACTTCATTAACCCGAGTTGATACAACTACTGTGTCCGAAGGCAAACTCTCAACTCCAGTAAAAGAATAAATTTCAGTAGGCAAATCACTACTTTCCCCAGCATATTTTTCATTAACAGCCGTTACAACATATCTAAAATCAGTCTCAAAAATGTATCTAGAATTATCAACCAACCATTGTTGGTTAATATTACCATTTCCATCAAAAGCATTTTCTTGATAATCATCTAAAATTTTATCAAGAAACGGAATCGCACGAATATTTAAAGAACTATCAATATAACTAAATTCATCAGCATAAACTATACCCATAAAATTATATCTTTTTTCTATACAATAATCATTATCAATTACTTTTTCGTCATTATTTTCATCTAATATAGTAGTACCCCACATTGTAGGTGATGGCATTGCATCACCACGAGGCAGACTACAATTATCTATAAATTCTCTATACAATACCGTGGTTTCATCAGTAGGAGTTCCAGGAACATCTTCTTCTCCATAAAGTAATCTATAAATGTAATAGTGTGTTGCTGGGTATCTTGATTCTAATGTTTGACAACATTCCTCTGTCTCATCCCATTCCAATGTAACCCATGCTGCTGCAGGGTCGTCTTCAGGATTGTATGCTGAGGCTACTAAACCTGTAGGAATTTGAGGGGGTAGATTACCAACAATGATGTCAATATTTTGCACTTCATTGGCAACACTTTCATATTCGATTATATTATTCCCGAACCAAGTATAATCTTGACTTTCACATGAGCTTTTATCATTTATAATATTTCCCTGATCATCATAAGATTCTTCACTTATACTTTGAATATTATTTGAACCTGAACCATCATTAGAAAATTCAATATCTAGACATACATTTTCATACCAAGTACAATCTCCATTGCATGAATTGTTATCAAGAATTTCATGACATATCTCTCCATCAATTGAGTAGGCATCATTCAAACCTAAACATCTAGGCATTTCAACCAGTTCATAGACATCATCCATAAGTACATATATAGGAAATTTTATTGGTGCTTTTATATCTCCAAAATAACTACCATAATCATCAAATTTGAATTTTAACTCTACAGGACCATCCATATTAGATACAACCTCAGCGCTCCAAGTTTCTAAATTATCTGCAAGTTCTCTATACTCTCTTATATCTTGCGTATAATCTGTATATGGGGCCTGCCAATCATCGTGTGGAAAATAAAACTGTATAAAATTGCCTGGATTAGTTGGAGGCTCTGGAAAATCAATCCCGTCTGCATCAAAGCCATTTGTTGCCAAAGGAGACATTCCTAAATAATTTTGTAGATCATCTTCATAAAAAACTCCTAAACCCTCAATTGAAGCCTCAACTGTAACAGTCCAACCACTAGGCTCTAATGGGATTCCACATACTTCAACATCAGACCAAGATGAATATTGCGCAGCACTACCAGAAAAAAGTCCCCATACTGATCTTGCTCTATAACAATATTGAGTATCTGGCACAACATCTCTATCTGAATAAGTTAAGTCATAATGTGATAAAGTATCTTCAGGAACTCCGTTACTACTCTTTTGCAATTGATAAGTATAATCAATATTATTATAATCTGAAGATGAAATAAATAACACTATCTCTAAAATTTCTTCTCCCACAATTACATTCGCAACTTGCGGGACTACTAATGGATAAGTTTGATCACTATCAGAGTTGGACCATTCACCAACATTCCCACCAACGTGAACAGCTCTAACCTTGTAAGAATATTGAGTGTCTGGATTCAAGTTTTGATCTAAATAAGTTGTTGATAAACTATTTGTAGTAATTATGAATTCTTGACCTTGGTTACCATCTTCTTCAATGGGAATTCTTGAAATTTCATAATGACTCAAATTTCCTAATACTTCATTCCAACTTAACTCTATAGCTCCTCCATCTTCATCTGAGTTATAGACAGTCGCAGTCAAGCCATCAGCAGGGTTGGGAACACATATACTCAAATCTTCAAACTCTTCACCACCATCATACTGACCATTACCATTTATATCATCGTAAACCTGCTCACCATTACAAATTCCAACAGCAATTCCGTCACCATCATTATCATAATTAATAGCATACTCATCATTACAAACTAGACAACAATCAACTTCTAGACCTGTACTACCACCAACACAACCACAGTCGTTTTCAAAAGCATTGCCATCGCAAACACCATCACAATCCAGCTCTGCTATACCACCACACTCTCCTAAACAATCTTCAACAGCATCTCCACCACACTCTCCTAAACAATCTTCAACAGCATCTCCACCACACTCTCCTAGACAATCTATCTGATCTCCACTACAACTACAATATCCATCAATTGGTTGACCAGTACAGTCACAATAATCGCTTGGCCCTTGGCAGTCACAGGGATCATTTGCTGGGACAGTATCGTCATTGTCTGCATTAAATGCACATCCATCGCAATCCTGATCATTACCTGTAACTATAGCTAACTTTTCACCGAATAGTCCATGATAACTTAATAATTCATTATTTGCAAAACCTGTTAATTCATCACCACCAACGTTAACACATACTGGGATCATGTTTGAAACATCAAACATTACAAAATCAGGAATATCACCAAACTCTAAATAACCATCATCTTCACCTGGGGCAGATCCCATCAATGGAATAGTAATGACTCCACCACCTAAAGTAATTTCTTGCAAGTCAATAATGTAAAATCCCACACATTGATCATCTTTAAATGCAGCAATTACATCACCTTCATCAAGCGGAGAAGACTCTAATGCATAATCAAATATAACAGCAGATTGGTGAAATAAATAAAATGCTTGATTGACTTGTTGATCAAAACACCAACCAGATTCTTCATGACATTGTTGAAGAGAAAATCCAAATGACATTAATAATGTCATTATTAATAAAACCTTTTTCATTACTACTCCTGTAATTACACTTACTTATGATTTTTTTAAAATTATACTATCCCAAATATAATTCCAACTTAAAAATACACTTAAAGAAATTAAAAAAGAATGACGTAGATCAATTTTTTACAAAAAAAATACAGCCACCTTTTTCACTTAAAAAAGCATCTGCATAACAAGAACACTGACTACTGTAACGGCCATTACAGTCAGATATTGTCAATTAAACCCGCATTTCCCCTTATTTAAGGGATCAATAATTACGATTCTTTTCAAAAATAGACAAGCTTTTTTTTAAAAACAATCTTCCATAAAAAAAAGCCCCAACATTTGTTGAGGCTTTTTTTACATCTTTTAAATTATAATGCTTACTTCATCAACATTACTTTTTGGATTGAAGTATTTGAACCAGTAGTTACTTTAACAATGTAAACACCACTAGGTACATTTGCAGCATCCCAGGTAACATTATGATATCCTGCATTCATATATCCATCAACAAGAACATCAACAACTTGACCAACTAAGTTGTATACCATCATTGAAACTTGACCGTCCGAATCTAATCCTAGGGTCATATTTGTTGTTGGATTGAATGGGTTTGGATAAGCAGAACTTAATGAGAATGTTTCTGGTATTTCAACAATTTCAATACCCATTGAACCTGAACCAATCAAAATGTTCATGTTCGACAATTCAACTTGTGATACTAGCACTGAATTTTCTTCTCTTAAATCATATGTTCTACCACTTACTTGAAGATGTACTAAGTAGCTATCATCAATTTCATCCATGTTCCAAGTTAATTCAACGTCACCTGTAACATTATGAGCAACACCAGATACATTCCATATTTGTGCATCATTCATGTTAGGTAATGATCTAATATCTGCAGCAAAATAAGGAGTCTCTACGATGTTACCGTTAACATCTTCTTTTCCAATCCAGCTCATATTATTGATAAATAAATCAACATAAGAGTCAACCATTGGATTTGGTAAATCATATTCATCTTCTCCGTATGTAAATTCGTTATTAGCATTTTCAGTAATACCAACAGTAATCATATCGCTTGCAGCTAAACTATTTACATCAGTTGCACGCATTGATAATTTCCAACCATCAATATCATTAGTTCTTGCTAAAGCTGATGCACCGTGAGGTCTAACTTTTAGTGTTAAGGCTCTACTTGTATGCAACCAGTTACCTTCAAATCTAACAAGGTTTTGGTTTGAGGTATAACCAGAATCCCAACCATATATAGTTGGAGAAACAAATCCAAATGCTACAGCGTCATCCCAAGAATAATCTTCACCATTTGTATTAATGGTTAACTGTGATTTATGAACAGTTGAAACAAGTGGGTTACTAATCATAGTCCAACCACCATCTAATTCTAAATCAGCTCTACCATCTGCATCAACCGGAGAAGTTACAGGATCACCAATCAATGTTAATGATTCCATGTTTTCTAAATCAGCTGTTACAGCAAGGAAGTAACCTTTACCTAATTCTAATTCAAGATCTTCGAAGTTACCAGATTCATCGTATGCAATCCAGCCAGTTCCCCAGTCACCTAAATCAGCTTCCAAGTTTTCTGCCATTGTGTTTGCTGAAGGAGTAAGAGCTGTTCCAAACATATGCCAACCAGAATCAATTGCTCTTGTTAACATGTTTGTTGTCATAGTGAAAGGCTCATCACTAGAATCTTCAGATGCACCTCTATTATCACCATTAAAATTACCAATATCAGTAATTCTAACTCTGATGTTAGCGTGTTCATAAACAGTAGAAACTTCATCAGCGTGACCAACTAAAGATACATTATTCCAAGCAATACCTTCAGAACCAGCACCAGCAGCACCTTCTTCAGCTGCTTCTAATGTTTCATCTTGTCTTTCATCAGAATAAAAAACCTCTACTTTAGATATAAACTGTGAGTCAGTTAACTCCCACTCAACTGGATACGATGAACCAACCTCATAAATCTCAGCACCATTTGGTGAAGTTATTGTTACAGTTGGCAAGTTTCCAGTGGTAACACAATTTTCTTCTGTTTTATCACCTTCGTCTCCATGACTATTTACACCTGCGATAGCATAGCAATATTCCGTTGAAGGAGAAAGGTTATTATCCATATGATATTCAAATCCTTGATTATCAGGATTATTTAATATCAAATCTCCATCTCTGTAAATATTGTAACTAATAGCATTCATTCCAAATACGTGTTGGCTATCGCCATACTCAATTGTATTATTTGAAGAACTAAATGTAAACTCAGTAAAGTACAAACTTGTTGTCACAACTAGGTCTCCAGGAACAGCAGGAGCTGGTTCTAAGTTGATCGTAATTGTCATTTGATCACAATCACTTGCACCATATGCATCAGTTGTGCATAGATAGTACGTATGAACACCTTCAGGCAAACAAAGGTCGTGAGATAAATCACCACCATCACTCCAATTGAATGACAAATCATCACTCTCAGGATCTGAAATTTCACCATTCAATCCAGTACAAAAACGACTTTCATTAGTAAATGGTTCGCCATCATCGTATACATAGTTTCCATTTTCATCTTCAAAATCTTCCCAAATGTCATAAACGTTAGGATCATCAGGTAGCAAGAAATGCAATTGATCTGCACCTGCTTCAGCCATTGGAGCAGCATTAGGCTCAGGCAATACACCTATTGTTATTGGAGCAGAGTCGGAATAACCGTAACTATCAGTTACTGTGATTGTATAATTATACGCACCAGCTTCTCTGTCTGCTGAAATAGCATCAGTTGTAAACAATTCTTCATCATCCCATACACCATTACCACCAGCAAATAACTCATTAGCTACCCATTCACCTGTAACTGGATCAACATCATAATCACACTCTGATTGATCAGCGTTACAATCAATGAAAGGTTCACTATAATCATAGCTTCCACTACCATTAATATCTTCATAAACCTCTGCAGCTAATCCTGTATCCCACAAATAATCAAGATCATCATCCTCAGGATCAGAAGAAGCAGGCTCAGCTAGTAAAGCAACCAAAGCAGTTAGTGTATATGGATCACCATCGTGAGGTACAATCCACTGCTGATGAAAATTACTATAATCATCACCTAAAACTGGATTGATTTCAGCTGCAGCTGTTGGACCATCATTTGGCTCAGCATTAACTGTAATTGTAACAGAAGTAGAATTAGATCTTGTTGCCATACCATCTCCATCACAAACTAGATCTAAGTTTTCATCACTACAATTATCACATCCAAACTCTGCATCTTCATCAACACATAATGGCTCATCAGCAAGGTCAGATGCATTACCCAATTTAACAGGGTACATTGACTCAACATATAAACCAAATGTGTAAGAATCAGCTTCACCATCTCCACAACCATCTTGTGGAACATCTCCACAAGCATGTGGATTAGAAATAATTAATTCTAACATATCATCACTATCATCAACAATCATATCATCACCAGCAGTTTGCGACCATTCAAAAACTGTGATTGCATCACCATTTGCATCTGATGTACCTGAACCATCTATATCTATACTAATATCGGATGATGATGGATCACCATCGTGATCGACAGTATAATCACCTCCACCTAATGCAACAGCACTAGCTACAGGATCTATATTGTTATAAGTTACGTTGCTAGTCTCAGATTGTCTACCACCAAAATGCTCAGTGGTATTGTCAGAATTAGTTACCATATGACCATCTGTAGACTCACCAGCTTCATTTGAACCAGTTACAATATAATCATATGCAGATTCATACATTAATCCTTGACCCGCTTCTCTTACATCTTCATCATCGTGTAAATCTGTTGCATCAACAGCATCGTATGCTAAATTTCCATCTCTGTAAACATTATAAGATAATGCAGGATATCTATTACCAATATCCATAAGACTACTTCCATCAGCATCCCAATCTAAATTAATAGCTCTATCATCACTTGAAGAAGATAAATTATTTGGAGCTTGCGGAACAATGTTACCCAATATAATATCAAAATGTTTAGTTGCACCAGCTGTACAATAGGTAGACAAAACTGTTCCTGATTCAACAGAGTGGTATGTACCGTCAAGTAATACATAAATTGGATATCCAGGATATTGATCATTTATTGATAAAAATTCTAATTGAGTATCACCATCCATGTTTGAAGAAACTTCAGCAGACCATACCATAAGGTTGCTGCCAAAGTGGTCAGCATCATCTGGTGCTGTCTCTCTTCTTACATCTTGAGTAAATTTATCTGTATCCCAAGGGTGAGCCCACTCACTACCATGCGGGAAGTACATTTCTATGTAATTTCCTACTGGTGTTGGAGGTTCTGGTATATCAAGCTCTTCATCATAAGTATTTGTTGCATTTCCAGATACACCAAAAAAGTTATATAAATCAGATTCTTCAAATGTTCCAAATCCGTCAATTGATGCTTTGACTTGGAAACCCCAAGACATTCCAATAGCAGGGAATGGTAAACAACAACTTAAATTAGAGTTTTCAGAAACTCCATATAAATTTTTTGAAACTACAGTAAAACAAGCCTCTACTTCTGGCTCTAAACCTAAAATAGTAGTACTAAATTCATTTGATAATGATGATATATCTTCTTTTACTAACTCACCTGTACCGTTGTATACATCAAATGTATATTCAGCATCGCCCATTGCATCTGGAGCAGTCCAAGAAAGAATTGCTCTTTCACCACCAGCTTCAGCAAATAAATCATCAACAGCAGGAACTGTATAAACACAGTCATCTTGTAAACCATCACTATCATTGTCTAAACCAAAGAAACATTCGGCTCCATAAAACTCACTAGAACAGCCTTCATCTGTATTGTCAGCAATATCATCTGTACAACCAGTACAAGCAGCATTTTCACCATTTGGATCATTACAAGAACCACATTGGTCAAAAACATTGAAAGAATTACAAACGCCATCACACCAAGTATCCACAGCAGAACCAAAACAATCACCTGCGCAGTCTATATCACTATCTGCAACATGTCCAGAATTACCACCAGAACAAACACCACAACTATCAACAAATGCAACACCACCACAATCGCCATTACAGTCATTAACAGTACAACTACCATCATCTAAATTTGCAGATGAATCATAGTTACAAGCAGCTGGATCCATACATCCAAAAATATTAGTAACAACTAAATTACCAACCTGTGCTGTTTCCAAAGGAACAAATCCCGGAACTTCACCTGTCTGTCCAATAGAGCCTGGAGTAAACTCAAAAAAGTCATTTGAAAGCAACTGACCTGTTGATGCATCATAATATTTAAATGCAGGCACATCACCAAATTCACAGTAACCATCGTATCCTGGTCCAGGTGGATTACCCATTACAGGTATTGTTGTATAACTTTCTAGAACATAATCAAATCCTACAACAGTATCATTACAGTATGCAATTACAGCATCATTAATCGAGTCAACACAATCTCCTGCTGCAGAACCACCACAAGGCGTTGCTAACTCTCCATCCACTGTAACAGTTTCAAAAAAATAGAAACCTTGATCAGTTGATACATCATAACATGATCCAGTTGGTTCATGACAAATTTGGTAACTAAAACCAAATGTTAATACAGTTAAAAAACTAAGTAACTTTTTCATTATTTCCTCCTCCAATTTATGGAATCTTAATGAGAACTACTATTCTCTATTTAATTAATTTAAAGCAACATCACTTTAAAAACTATTAATACAAAAATCAATAAAAAATATTAAAGATAAACACGTGATATGATCATTGATCTAGATCACATTTTATTTAGAAAAATTTCAATTACTGCTTTTTAAGGAATTTTTTCTATATATAAAAACACACTTTTTAAAATTAAATTATTTTATCCAATACCTATGCACACAGTTAAGGTATTACGTCAGATATCCGCAAAATGACGTTCCGTATTATGATTATTTTTTAATATATAAAGCAAGTTTTTTTTAAATATAAATAAAAAAAGGGGGAATATTAATCTATTCCCCCTCCATAAATATATTTTACTATTTTGTATTTATTTCATCATTACCATCTTACGTGTTACCGTAACTTGATCAGATTTTAAACTGTATATGTATAAACCTGCAGATACCGTATGACCCGCACTGTCCT
>PAFF01000069.1 GCA_002704045.1 Fidelibacterota bacterium | reverse complement strand
TCAAAAAACTTTTCATTTATTACAAAAATATCCTTTCCATTGTTATTAAATGTTCATTGATTAAGAAAAATGAATATTTTAGGTTTAATTAATCCATCAATTAATTTTAAAAATTTTCATACAAATTTACGCACTGATATTTTTTCCGGAATAACGGTTGCAGTAATCGCTTTACCTTTATCACTTGCATTTGGTGAAATCTCAAACTTGGGACCAATTGCTGGTATTATTGGTGCTATAATTGGTGGTATTATAGGTGGAATTTTTGGAGGATGTTCTTTAAGTATTAGTGGTCCTACTGCACCTACATCAGCTCAAATTTCAACTTTTATGGGTTTATTTTTAATTGGCTCAACAAATGAGCCTGATTTAGTAGCTATATTCTCAATTATTTTTTTTAGTGGCTTAATTATTATTTTAATATCTTTTCTTAAAATTTCTAGCTACATACATTATTTACCATATCCTATCATAGCAGGATTTATGTGCGGAATTGGTATTTTAGTGATTTTAAGTCAAATCAATCCTTTTTTTGGATTAGAACATTCAAATAGTTTAATCCAATTTTATAAAAATATTAATTATGATGCTCTGTTAATATCTATTCCATGTTTGATAGTTCTATTATTTTGGAAAATTTTACAAAAAAAAAATGAACAATTTGCTCATATCCCATCACCTCTGATTGCATTAGTTTTGGGTACATCAATAGCATATTTATTAGATGCTAAAGTATTACTTATTGGTGACAAAATGAATCATTCAGATTATAATAATTTTGTCTTATATTTACCTGATATTTATAGATTGAGTGAATTTCTATTACCAGCATTTGCATTATCAGGATTAATAATTATTGATAGTCTTTTAACTTGTGTAATTGCAGATAATATTTCAGGCAAACGCCATTTTTCAGATAAGGAAGCATTTGGCCAAGGTTTAGCTAATTTATTTTGTGGTCTATTAGGGGGAGTTAGTACAGCAACTGCAACTATGTTTACAGTATCTAATATTAAATTAGGTAGTAAGACTATATTATCATCTATAATTTATGGATTAACCTTATTATTCATACTATTAGGTCTGAAGTCATTAGTAGCGTCTGTTCCTATAGCTTGTATTGCTGCAATTCTTATAAAAGTTGGTTTTGATATTTTAGATTACAGAATAATGCCAATAATTAAAAATTTATCTATCTTTGATTTTTTAATTTTTATTCTAGTTATAATAATTACTGTATTTTATAATATTATGTTTGCAGTGCTTTTAGGTTTAATTTGCTCACTATTGATATATTTTAAGCAATTACTTTTTATTTTTAAAAATAATGAGATACATAAATTTTTTCATTTATCTGAAAATGATAATTATAATGATAGGTATAATAAAAGCAGTTTATTAAATGTTCCTATTGGTTTTATCAAATCAAATGGGCCTTTATTTTTTGGTTCAATTAATTCATTGATAAAAATTAAAGATAATCACAAATTATTTAAAAATATAGAAATTTTAATCATTGATATTAGCAAAGTCTCAATGTTTGATTTGTCTGGTGTATTTGGAGTTGAAGATTTTATAACGAATTTAAAAAGATTAAACAAAGATGTATACATAGTAAATTCAACATCATCTACTAACAAGTATTTAAAAAAAATAAATTTTGCAAGAAATATTGGCAAAAAAAATTATTATAGAAATGAAGACTTTATAGATGATCTGATACAGAACGATTTTATGTTAAAATTAAAAAAATGATAAAATATTGATGAATAATTTTTTTTTTCAAATGATATTGATCTTTTCCATCGCTATATGTTCAATCCCAGAAAAAAGGATTGTGGCTGAATGGGAACAAGCTTTGGGAACAATGATAAGATGGCCTCTGGGTATTCCTAATGATTTGGTTTTTGAATTAGCTAGAGATGACAGCTTATATGTTCTTGTAGAATCAATAAATGAGCAAGTTCAAGCATCTAATACATTTAGTGATATTGGAATCGATCTTGATCAAGTAGTTTTTATAAACACTGATACATATAGTCATTGGACTCGTGATTATGGACCTCAGTTTTTAATTGGAGAAGATTATTGGAAAGTCATTAATCAGGATTTCAATGGCTATCCATTAGAGAATGGTTGTAATGAAATTTGCGATGATTCAATGATTTTATATGATTGTTTGGGTAATGAATTTTGCAATAATCTACCTTTATATCCTGAAGAAGGATATGATTGCTATGTAAATAATCATTTATGCCAAGATTTTAATGGTGATGGACAAATTATAGATTGGCTTGGTGATGGATATTGTGATAATGGTAGTTGGGGATTAAATTTTATGTGTAATGAATATAGTTTTGATTGTGGAGATTGTGGTGGTGAAATCATTGATGAGATTGGATATTGCAATGAATCATTTTCTGGTACCAGAGTAAATAATTTAAGTCAAACCTTAAGATTAGATAATAGGGGTTGGGATGAGGATGATAATACAAATATTGATTTTGCCAATCAGCTCAATTGGGATATTTTAAACTTACCCCTTTATTTTACTGGTGGTAATTTAATGACCGATGGTTATGGAAATGCATTTTCTACTGAGTTGATGATTAATGAAAATAATTTAAATAGTGATAATTTTATAGGTATTATTCAAGAATCATTGAACGTTAATAATTATCATATATTTGATAATCCAAATTTTGAAAGTATACAGCATATTGACTGTATGGCAAAACTTGTAAATCCAGAAACTGTTATCATTAAACAAGTATCACAAGATAGTCCAGAATATGATTGTGTTGAAGAGTTTGCTAATTCATTTATAGAAATAAATTCATTTTACGATCGACCTTATAATATACATCGTATATTTTGTCCAGAAATTGTAGGAGGCCCTTGGGAAACTAATCCAGTTGCAGCATATACAAATTCATTAATTCTAAATCAAAAAGTTTTAGTCCCCCTGTATGGTATAGATTATGATTTACAAGCTATAGAAGTTTATCAAGACGCTATGCCAGGATATGAAGTGATTGGATTCGAAGGGGCTACTTATGAGCCTTGGTATAGTGAAGATGCTCTTCATTGTAGAACAATGGGTATATTTGATCCAAGCATGATACACATCTCACATAAAAAAATAATGTCAAATGAAATTTTTAATAATTTATCAATAGTTATTGAAACAGAAATAATTGATTATGGAAATTTAGACATGCCATTAGATTCTGTAATCGTTTATTGGAAATATAGTAATGATAATGGTCCGTATAATCAAATAAATCTTTATTTGGAATCAAATAATGATTATATCGGCGAATTTCCATTTTTAAGCGCTAATTCTTCTATCGATTATTTCATATCAGTAACAAATATTAATGGTAAAAAAATGAATCACCCTGCATCAGGATGGCATATATTCAATACTTTATCAATATCGTTAGGTGATCTTAATAATGATTTAAACATTAATGTACAGGATATCATTTTGATTATTGACGTAGTGCTAAATATGGAATATGAAAATTTAGCAGATTTAAATTTTGACCAGATTGTTGATGTTTTAGATATAGTGCAATTGGTAAATATAATTTTAAATAACTAGTATTATCAGCATTTAATTTAAACATATAATTCATCAATAAAAGCCTTACATATACTTACATATTTTTTTAAATTTGGATTAGCATTTTCTTGTATTATCCAATAATATAATTTTTATTTAAATTCTAATAGTTTAACCTTTGAAGGTTTTTCTAATACTTATAAAAAGGAGAAAAATAATCATGACAGTAATAAAAATATTTTTATCAATTTTAATATTTTCTTTCACTTTTGCACAAGATTGTGATTCTCAGGTGTGTTTAACAATTGATGGGAATAATTTGAATTATAACTCAGAAGAAGACATAGCAGGTTTTCAGTTTAATCATAATGGTTGCGTAACGGGTGCTAGCGGAGGAGATGCAGCATCAAACGGTTTTACCATTTCAGCAAGTGGGTCAACTGTATTGGCATTTTCATTTTCTGGTGCAGTTATCCCAGCAGGAGAAGGTGTACTGATAAATCTTGAAGGTGAGCTTAACAATGAATGCCTGACTGAATTTGTGTTTTCAGGAGTTACAGCAACGTCATTAAATGTAGAACTAATTCAATTAGATGAACAACCTGATTATTATTATAATTTAGATTTGGTTGAAACAGGAACCTATCAATTGGTTATTTTTCAAAACACAATGTCATCATTATTTCCTGGAGATGAAATAGGAGTTTTTGATGCAAATGGAGTTGTAGAATCGTGTGATCCTGCTACAGGTTGTACAGATCCAGTTTTTGGAGAAGTGTTAGTTGGAACTGGGGTTTGGTCAGGTAGTCAATTAGAAATATCTGCAATAATGTCTCAGGATTTATCTGATTTTGGTGGACCTATTCTAAATGGAGCAATAGATAATAATCCTGTTGTTATAAAAGTATGGAAAGCTTCTCAACAAATAGAATATTCTGCACTTGCAACTTGGTCCTCTGGGAATGGTGATTTTGGTGATCTTATACTTGCAGCGTCTGACCTTCAATTAGATGGATTTGAATGTGATGATATAGATGAAGATGGTACCTGTGATGAAATTGATGATTGTATAGGTGAATATGATGAGTGTGGTATATGTAATGGTAATGGAGCTGATTATGAATGCTGGGATGGATCACTAGCTTGTAATATAATAGAATGTCCAGAACCACCTTGCGATGATGTAGACGAAGATGGTACCTGCGACGATATTGATGACTGTGTAGGTGAATATGATGAGTGTGGTATATGTAATGGTAATGGAGCTGATTATGAATGTTGGGATGGATCAAATGTGTGTAATGAAAGTGAATGTTCTGATGAGCCATGCGATTCACAAGTATGTTTATCTTTAAGTGGAAATAATTTAAATTATATTGCTACTGAAGATATAGCTGGATTTCAATTTAATCATAATGGATGTGTTACTAATGCTAGCGGAGGAGATGCAGCAGCAAATGGTTTTACTGTATCAGTAAGCGACCAAGCTGTATTAGCATTTTCATTTTCTGGTGCAGTTATCCAATCTGGTCAAGGTATATTAGTAAATCTTGATGGTGATGTTAACCAAGAATGTTTATCTAATTTTGTATTTTCAGGAATTGGAGGTNCAGNTTTAAGTGTTGCNTGGGGCGAAATAGAGCCACCTTGTGACGATATAGATGAAGATGGAATTTGTGATGATTTAGATGATTGTGTGGGTGAATATGATGAGTGTGGTATATGCAATGGTAATGGTCCTAGCTATGAATGTTGGGATGGATTATTAGTATGTGATGAAGNTGAATGTAGTGAACAGCCAATAGATTATTATGATGTTGATTTAGTTGAAACTGGAACCTATCAATTGATTATTTTTCAAGATACAATGTCATCATTATTTCCTGGAGACGAAATAGGTGTTTTTGATGCGAACGGTATTGTTGAATCCTGTGACCCTTTAGACGGTTGTTCAGATCCAACNTATGGTGAAGTTTTAGTTGGTTCNGGAGTGTGGACAGGAAGTCAATTAGAAGTATCAGCTATAATGTCTGAAGATTTATCTGATTTTGGAGGTCCAATTTTAAATGGAGCTATTGAAGATAATCCNGTANTGATTAGGGTATGGAAAACCCTNGAACAGCAGGAATATATTGGAACTGCAGTTTGGTCAGCTGGTAGTGGAGATTTTGGGGATTTAATACTTGCTGCATCAGATATTCAATTGGAAGGATATGAATGTGATGACATTGATGAGGATGGTATTTGTGATGGAATAGATGATTGTATAGGTGTGTATGATCAGTGTGGTATATGTAATGGTAGTGGTCCTAACTATGAATGTTGGGATGAATCATTAGTATGTGATGAAATTGAATGTCCTGAGCCACCTTGCGATGACNTNGATGAGGATGGTATTTGTGATGAAATAGATGATTGTATAGGTGAATATGACGAATGTGGTACGTGTAATGGTAATGGAGCTGATAATGAATGTTGGGACGGGTCAATAGTGTGTGATGAAAGTGAATGTCCTGAAGAACCTTGTGATGCTCAGGTATGTTTATCTTTAGATGGTATAAACTTATACTATTCTTCTANAGAGGATATTGCTGGGTTTCAATTTGATCATAATAACTGTGCTACAAACGCCTCAGGTGGTGATTCTGAATTAAATAGTTTTATAATTAGTGCCAGTTCGTCAACACTTTTAGCTTTTAATTTAGTTGGTGGAGTAGTTTCTGCAGGCAATGGAATTTTATTAGAAAATGTAACTTGTAATGAGGACCAAATTAGTAATATTGTTTTTGAAGGTACAGAAAANAANGATCTTACAGTCGAATGGGACATAAGTGATGATAATNCACCNTGTGATGATGNAGATGAAGATGGTATTTGTGATGAAATAGATGATTGTATAGGTGAATATGANGAATGTGGAGTTTGTAATGGTGATGGACCAATATTTGAGTGTTCAGATGGAACTCTAGNTTGTGAAGAATCTNAATGTCCATCAAATGATCAATATTATGTTNTAGATTTNGTTGAGACAGGCAGTTACCAATTAATTATTTTTCAAGATACTATTACATCATTAGAAGAAGGTGATGAAGTTGCTATTTTTGATGAAAATGGAGTTGTTGAATCTTGNGATCCTTCAGCAGGCTGNACAGAGACAGAATATGGTGANGTNCTTGTTGGAACAGGAGTTTGGAATGGTAGTCAATTAGAAATATCAGCAATTATGTCAGAAGACTTATCTGATTTTGGTGGACCTGTTTTAAATGGAGCGATTGAAGATAATCAAATTTATGTAAAAGTTTGGAAAACACAACAACAACTTGAGTTTTTAGCTTCTGTTACTTGGTCAGCTGGTGGAGGAAATTTTGGCGATTTAATTTTAGCTGCTTCTGAACTTAATTTAGAATTATTATGTAATGATGTGGATGAAGATGGGATTTGTGATGATGAAGATGATTGTATTGGAGAGTATGATGAATGTGGAATATGTAATGGTGATGGTATTCTTGAAGGTGATTGTGATTGTGATGGNAATGTATTTGATGAATGTGGAGTATGTGATGGAAATGGNNCAAATTATCAATGTGATGATGGATCATTAGTTTGCGATGAAAGTGAATGTGATGAATTATCAAACAATATATTTGATTTACCTTTATCGTTTGAATTATATGAAGCATATCCAAACCCATTTAATCCTAGAACTACTTTAATGTATTCAATCCCAAATCCTATAGAACTAAATATNTCTGTATATGATATACAAGGTAAGATTGTAGAAGTNTTATATAATGGATTTAAAGAAGTNGGTTTTCATCAAATTGTTTGGNATGCAACCAAACATAATNCTGGNGTCTANTTTATTCAAATGAATACTAATGAATTTANTNAGACTCAAAAAGTTATATTAGTAAAATAAATACTTNATNTTTANNANAATTNAAAAGATTAAGAAAGCCTCNTNNAGAGGCTTTCTTATTTTTTTAGTAACTTTATGTTTAATAATTTTTCAATNAAAAAAAATTTAAAATATTCTACTATTGAGGGCTCTTTNTGGGCCTTTATGTATGGTATGGGAGAAAACTTCTTATCTGCACTAGCTGTTTTNNTAGGTTTTTCTGCATTACAAATNAGNGTATTAAACTCGTTTCCTCAACTAATAGGATCCTGCCTTCAATTATTTTCTTATTTTATTTTAANAAAAATAAATTCNGCTAANAAGGTTTGTAGTTNTATTATCTTTAATTCAATCAGTAATGTGGTTATTATTGATTATAATATTACTTTATNATCCTGATTATAAAATTATNATAANNTGGTTTATCATATATTTCTTATGTGGTTATCTNATCAGTCCNGTNTGGACGTCNTGGATGGGTTATTTNGTACCNAAACGAATTCGNGGTAACTATTATGGTTCAAGNAANAGNATNATAAATTCTTTTGTTNTAATTGCAATNTTAATTGGCGGTTTTNTTTTAAAATTTTTTGATAATAACTTAACGATTGGATTTATAATTTTATTTTTTATAGCATCAATTGGTCGTTTTTTATCAACATATTTTTTAAATAAAAAAGATGAAATAATTAGTTCAAACCAAAATTCTGATAATTCTTTTGTTTATTTCTTAAAAGACAAAAAGACATTGATGTTTATAATGTTTAAATTTTTTATTAATTTCTCAGTAATGTTTTTAGGCCCTCTATTTGCAATATATATATTGAGGACACTTGAACTAAGTAATTTTATTTTATCATTGTGCAGTGTGTCCTGGTGGCTTGCAAATGTTTTTTCATCAAAATATTGGGGAGTTTATTCAAAGAAAAATGGGAATCTACAAATTTTAAAGATAACAACAATAATTTTAACTATATTACCATTGATGTGGATATCTGTTTATTATTCTTCTGGAATATATCTTATTATTTTTGTTATAATAATTAATTTGTTTGCAGGTATTACATTTTCAGGTTTTTCTCTTGCTTCATTTAATTTGATTTATGAATTAGTTGGAAAAAAAGATGTAGTTAAATTTACCTCTTTAATGCATTTGGGCGAAGGAAGTGCGATTTTTGTAGGTTCAATATTAGCTGGAAGTATTGTTGATTCAATTTTTTTAAAAAATTTATTTCTTGATTATAATTTTACCTCAATACAGTTTTCAATGCTAATTTCAACTGTACTTAGAGCAGGATGTTACATATATTTTCTTAAATTACAAAAAAAATTAAGATATTTAAAAATTACCTAAACGTTTTAAATTAAAAATTAAAATGTTTTACCAAACGTCACCATCATCTACTAAATACCATAGGTAGCAACATGCAATAGTTCTGTAAGGTTTCCATTTAGCTGACTTTTCAATCATAAATTTATCAGATGGTAATTCTTTTAGTTTATATAAAATTTTAAATGCTTTTTTTATACCTAAATCACCAACAGGTAGTATATCTGTTCTATGCATTGTAAACATTAAAAACATATCAATTGTCCAAGGACCTATACCTTTTATTTTAATAAGCTCTTTTATCAAAGACTCATCCGAAAATTCAATAAAGTCTACATTTTTTTTATTATAAAAATATTTTGCCAAATTTATAATGTAGGTTATTTTTTGTTTGGATAAACCAATTTCTTTTAATTCATCAAAATTAAATTCTAAAGTCTTTTCAAAACTAGGTACTTTATTAGGAAACAAATCTAAAAATCTATGGTAAATTATTTTTGCAACTTTACCGCTGAGTTGTTGATATATTATTGATTTTGATAGATCATCAAAATAATTAGTACTTTTATGAAAAATAGGTTTTTCAAATTCATTTATCAGTGAATTTAGTTTTTTGTCTTTTGATAAGTGCTTAATGCTTGCATTTAAAATTTTAGATTCCATTGGTAAAAAATTTAATATTTTTAACATAGATATTAGAATAGTTATATTTACATTATGAAAATCTACATATCTGTCATTCATTTTATATGTTTAGTTTATTGTACTGAAGAAAAAAATATTTCATTTAATAATTTTAGTAAACCACTGGATTCCATTAATACTAATTATCTTTCATTTGAAAAAAAATTAATAGTCAATTGTATTAAAGGTTGGCAAAACTATTCATATTCTAATTCTTTTTTAAATTGTCAATTCCATCCTTCTTGCTCAAATTATTTTGCTAAAGCAGTAATTCAAGATGGAAGTATTTTTGGATCAATAAAGGGTGCAGATAGATTAATACGATGTAATACAGGTGCATATTATTATTTTGCATATGATACATACAAACAAAAATATTCAATTGATAAAAGAATGATTGATGATATCTATCCTTTGTTCAATCCAAAACAAGTAAAAAATAGTAATTTAGCTTTGTTTTTTTCTTTAATCCCTGGACTCGGAAGAACATATACTGGAAGGTATATAGATGGTTTATATAGTTTTTTAACAATATTTTTATTTTCCCAATTATCTTATGATCAATTTCATAAAGAAAATCATTTAGTTTCAGCTATTTATGGGAGTATTGCTATAACATTTTGGTCTGGTGATTTTTATGGTGCTTGGAGAACAACAAAGGTCAAAAAATAAAATCAAATGAAAATAAGAAAATACACATTAATTTTAATTTTGCTATGCTTAATTTTTCCCGATGAAATTAAAGAAGAAAAAAATATTTTTAATCAAACATTAGGTAGAGACAAAGATCCAAAAATTGAATCTGATATTACAAAATTACAATTATATTACAGAAAATCTGCTTGGACAATTTTAACTTTTCCGGGACTTAGATTTTTAACGAACATAATATATCCAAAATCAACTATTTCACATTTTAATGTTAAAGAAAAAATTGTTGCATTTACAATTGATGATGGTTTTTATGGTATAGACAACCCAAGTGGAAGCTTGATCAATGAGGTTACTGAATTATTTTCAAAATATGATGCTAAAGCTACATTTTTTACAAGTGGAAGTCATTGTTACTTAAAATTCAATGATCTGGATTTATTTTTTAAAAATGGTCATGAAATAGCAAATCATAGTATGTACGATTGGCCATATGATAGATATTCAAAAAAACAATTTTTAGAAGATTTTAATATGACAGACTCCATATTAAGTCAATATACAGATTATATACCAAAATGGTATAGAGCTCCTCACGCTAAATTTTCTAAAGTTATGGATATAGTATTAAATGAAAAAGGGTACAAACACGTTGTTTGCGATGTTTTTGCCAATGATACAGCTATACCAGATTCAAAATGGATAGCAAAGTATATTTTAAACCGTGTTAAACCTGGATCTATATTATTAATTCATATGCCTGAAAAGGGAGTAAGAGAATGGAATTTTGAAGCAATGGAAATAACATTAATTGGATTAAAAAAAATGGGTTACAAAGTTGTGAATTTATCAGAACTTGAACAGATTTCAGTAAAAAATAAATAATGATTAAGATAAATAAATCAAAAAAATTATCTCATTTGTCATTCAAGATAAAAAAATTTCTACAATTTTATCCATGGAAAGATTGTACCCCAAGTCAATTTAAAAATTTAGATAAAAAGCTAAGTGAATGTAATGTTGCGATTGTTTCATCTGCTGGTTTTGTTATCAAAAATAAGCAAAAACCATTTGATATTAACGATAAATTTGGTGATTCGTCTTATAGAGTTATACCTTCAAATATTAATTCAAATGAATTAGAAGAGTATCAAAAAAGTAATAGTTTTGATCATTCAGGAATTAAATCAGATCCATTTTCAGCATTGCCTATTTCTCATCTATATGATTTATGTAAGGATGGTTTAATCGGATCTGTTAATAGTAGACATATTTCATTAATGGGTGCAAATATTAATACATCAAAATTGATAAAAAAAAGTGTTCCTGAGATAGTTCAAATATTCAAGGAAGATAAGGTAGATATTATACTCTTTATACCAGTATGACCAATGTGTCATCAAACAGTTGGTTTGGTACAAAAGTTTTGTGAGGAAAATTATATAGCTTGCTCAATGATAAGTATAATTGATGAAATAACGATTAAATTAAATCCAAAAAGATTTTTGAGCGTTCCTTATTCATTAGGATTTCCTTTAGGTGAAATTAATCAATTCAATAATCAAAAAAAAATTGTTAAAGAATTATTAAAAACTATTCAGTAATATTTTTTTACACATTAAACGTATTTAGAAAAAAAATATAGTTGTAGATTTTAACATATTAAATTGAGAATTACTTTATGAACAAAAATTCTAAACAATACAATCGTTCCGTATCATACAAAAAGAAAATAGCATTTTCAGTTAATGATGTTTGGAAAATCATATCTACTCCTTCAAATCTTGAGTTGTTTCATCCTTTTTGTTTAAAAAATACGGTTGAAAAGTGGCCTGGTGTAAATTCGAAAGATTCTATTGAATATTACAATGGGATGATTTTAAATAGAACTTTTGTTAATTGGATTAAAAATGAAGGATATGATCTATTTATTGGAAGGAAAAATGGTTCTTTATCATTTGTATCCTGGAGAATCAAAAAAGTGAGTGACAATTCTTGTACCATTAAAATCAGTGTCTATCCTCATAAATATAATACGGGAAGCAAATTTTTAAATTTTATTCCATTTTTCTTTTTTATATATCCCATTATAAAAAAATATCTCAAACAAGTAATTTTTGGTTTAGATTGGTATTTGAAAAATCAAATAAAAATTCCAAAAAATCAATTTGGAAATAATTTTTATTTTTCAAAATAAAAATTGAAAGGTTCAACAATGAAATTAATATTTGGTATTTACTTAACATTATTATTCTCTCAACCAAGTATCGAATGGTTTGAAGATTATAATGGAAGTGGTGAAGAGTCGCATGGACATTTTATATTATCATGTGAAGATGGGGGCTTTCTTCAAGTTGGAGAAACCTTTGATTTTTCTGGTGGTATTTCAGCTAAAATGTATATTGTAAAAACAAATTCGAATGGACAATTACTGTGGGAAAGAGAGTTTTACACTAATAATAACAACCTTGGAAATAGTGCAATTGAAATTGAAGATGGGTATATCATTGCAGGAGCTATAAATAGAAATAGTACCATTATTAAACTTGATAAAGAAAATGGTTCTTCTATCTTTAGTCAAACATTTAATAATGGGGGCACTGATGCATTTGAAAATATTGCAAAAATACCAAATGGTTTTGTAGCAGTGGGATACGTTTTTTCTCAAGATCCCAACAATACCTTTTATACGGAAGGACAAGGGTATTTAATGTTTTTAGATAATATGGGAAATGAAATAAGTAGTATGAACTTAAATTCTTATATATCTCAAGCTTACAGAGTTCAATATTTCAATGATGAAATTATTATATCAGGTTTAACTGAAGAAGCTTTTGATTTCAAATTAATCAAAATGAATTTAGATGGAAGTATAGTTTGGCATCAAACATATGGTGGGAATGATTATGATCATTGCTTTGGGATGGATATTAACTCAAATGGCGAAATCTTTTTAGCAGGACACACTTTATCAGGCACTCAAAATTGGGATACATATACAATGAAATTAAATAACGATGGAGAATTATTGTGGGAGCAGAAAGTGGGTAATCCTAGAGGCTTTAATCCACAATATATTCATGATGAAGCGTGGGGAATTAAAGCCACTAATGATGGTGGATGTGTAACTGTAGCAGGAACAGGAGATGAATATAATTATTCTGAATGTAATGGGAATGATTGTTCCGATACTTGGAATGCTTATTTGATAAAATTTAACAACCAAGGTAGTATAGAATGGGAAACAACTTTTGCTTCACTTGATGTATCTAATGAATCATACGATTGGGCAGGAGAGGACATTGATTTGACAGAGGATGGTGGAGCAATCATTGGAGTTGATAGTGGAAGATTTGGTTTTTTAAAAATTAATAATGTTCAAAATTTAGTTTCAGGCGATTTAAACTATGATGATTCAATTGATGTCTTAGATGTTGTTATAATGATTAATATAATATTACAATTAACTGAATATGATCCTAATGCAGACTTAAATACTGATTCAACTGTTAATATTTTAGATGTAGTTCAACTTGTTAATATAATTTTAAATTAGAAAATAATCATGGAAAAATTGGATATCATAGATCATATAGCTATTCAAGTAAATGATATAAAAAAGTCAGTTGAATTTTATACAAATCGTTTTAAGTGTAAAGTTTTATATCAAGATGATTCTTGGGGTTTTTTAGAATTTGAAAATACAAAATTAGCTTTTGTAAAAAAGGAACAACATCCTTTTCATTTTGCTATATTGAAAGAAAATCTAGAAAATAACGATGAAGTAGTAAAACACAGAGATGGTTCAATTTCTAAATATGTCAAAGACATTGATGGTAATAACATAGAATTACTAAAATATAATGAATAAATTTAAATAGGAGAATTTATGAAAGACTTATTAACATCATTTATATCTTTTGCATTTGCATTATTAATAACATACTTTTTATCGCTACAATCAAATTATGGATCAATACTATATGAGTTAGTAATTCTTATTTACCTTGTACACATTATTTCTTACATACCATCATTTTTATTTAAAACAGAAAAATTTTATGATATTACAGGAACAGTAGCTTACCTATTTGGTGTTTACTTTATTTATAATTCTTTAATTGATAAAGATATTAAACTAACAAGTATTATTGTTCTTTTGTTGGTTTTTACCTGGGCATTAAGATTGGGGCTATTTTTATTTTATAGAGTTTTTAAATTTAAAAATGATACAAGATTTGATAATGTGAAAAAATCAGCCTCTAAATTTTTAATGTACTTTATGGTTTCATCATTATGGGTTTTTCTTACTACTATAAATGCTTTTGTTTATGTTTTAAATAATGATTCAGATTTTGGATTCTTTTTTTATATTGGTAGTTTGATTTGGTTCATTGGTTTTTTTATTGAAGTTATATCTGATTTACAAAAGTTTAAATTTAAATTAAATGATGAAAATAAAAATAAATTCATCAATTCTGGATTTTGGTCATTTTCAAGACACCCAAATTATTTTGGTGAAATTCTTTTGTGGATTGGAATAGCTGTTATATCAATTCCTAGTTTAATTAACTTGCAATATATATCTTTAATCTCTCCTATTTTTGTTTATTTTCTGCTTGTAAAAGCTAGTGGAATTCCAATTTTAGAGGAAAGTGCAAATAAAAAATGGGGTAATGACGAAGATTACATAAATTATAAAAATGAAACTCCAATTTTATTCCCTAATTTTTTGAATCAAAAAAAATGAATGCGTTTAAAATTTTAATAATATTATCTATTTGTTCTACAATTATATTATCTCAACAAATTAGATACATTGATGAAGTTTTTGACGATGTAAATATAATAGAAGATGTTGTTTATGCAAATTCACCTGATTTGCCATTTATATTTCTTTTTGAATGGAATACTTATGATATTGATTTGGATATGGATATTTATGAGCCGCAAGGTGATACAATATCAAACAGACCAGCAATAATTTTTATTCATTCGGGATCTTTTTTTTCAGGTAATAATAATAATGATGATGTAGTTGACCTGTCAATATTGGCAGCAAAAAGAGGTTATGTAGCTGTTAATATCAATTACAGATTGGGACTTAATATTCTAAGTAGTTCAAGTGGTGAACGTGCAGTTTACAGAGGTGTTCAAGATGCAAGCGCAGTTATTAGATATTTGAGAGAATATCATTCAGATTTAAATATTGATCCAAACAATATATTTATTTGGGGTTCTAGTGCTGGCGCTTTCATAGGTTTTCATTTAGCTTTTTCGGAAGATGATGAAAGACCAGAATCAACATATGGCAATACTTTTGATCCTGATCTAGGCTGTATTAATTGTGAAGGCAATGATTATAATCATGAAAGTAAGCCAAATGGTTTAGTAAGTTGTTGGGGGGCCATTAAAGATCTAAATTGGATTGATTATGATAATGATATTCCAACAATCATGTTCCATGGGACATCAGATATAGTGGTTCCTCACGATTCTGGTTTTCCTTTTACTATCAATATAGCATTACCTTTTGTTTATGGTTCTAGTTTAATACAGCAAAGATTAAATGATCTAAATATTGAAAATCAATTAATTATTGAAAATGATGCACCGCACGAATATTGGGGCTCAATCAATGGTAATTGGATTGATGGACCGAACGACAATTTTTATGCTATCCAAGATAGTTCATTTAATTTCTTATATAATATTTTAAATAGTTATCTATTAGGTGATTTAAACCAAGATTTGTCTATTGATGTTTTAGATGTAATTATATTAGTTAATTCAATTTTAGGGCCTGGTAGCAATATTCAATATGATCTTAATAGTGATGGAATAGTAAATATTTTAGATGTTATTGAGATTATAAATCTCGTTTTAATTGATTAAAATGTTGAATTCTATTCAAAAAAAAGTTGGAATCATTTATTTTACATTAATTATTTCATTTAATTTTTCTAGCGAATATAAATGTGACTATTGTAAGAAAAATATAATTGGAAAATATTATTTTTTAGAACAGAAAAAATATCATGAAGAATGTTACAATCAAAATATAGTTCCAAAGTGTAATTTTTGTAAAGAATCTTTGTTAGGCAGATATGTTGTCAATGAAGATGGTAACTATCATAATGATTGCTATAAAAATAATATATTACCTAAATGTTCAGTTTGTATAAGACCGTTAGAAAAAGAATATAATTATGATGCTTGGGACAATAAATATCATGGATATCATTCTAATGGGAAAGGAAATTGTTCTTCCTGCAGTAGAATAATTTCTGAACGAACCACCAATGGTGGATACATACATATTGATGGAAGAGCAATATGTAATTTTTGCAACAAAGATATAGTGAATACAAAATTAGAAATTGAAGATTCACGTAAAAGAGTTTTATTATTATTAGAAGAAATTGGTTTTCAATCCTTATCGAATGAAATTCCCATTATATTAAAAAATAGAAATGAATTATCCTTATTGATGCCTCACAGCTCAATGATTAGCGGTCTAACAAATTTAGAACATTCATATAAGGAAAATTATTTAGGGCAAATAAGTGATGAGAAAAAAGAATATGAAATTTTTATTTTAGACAAACTCAATCCCGTTGATTTTGATTCAATATTAGCGCACGAATATTTACACGTTTGGCTATATGAAAACAATCTTAATTATAATAGTCAAATAACAGAAGGTTTTTGCAATTTAGCTAGAGCATATATTTATCAAAAAAATCTTGATAAGTATTCAATCATTCAATTAAACAAAATGAATGAAGATCCTGATTTAGATTATGGATTAGGATATCGTATTGCTAATTTATGTTTAGATAATTATGGATGGAATGAGATCATTAAGCTTTTTGAAAATAATAAAGCGCATAATTGTTTTTAATGAGTATTGGTAAAATATTAATATTTTTAGGTTTTTCTTTGTTAATAATCGGTTTTTTTGTCCAAATCATTGAATCAAGTAAAATGAATTGGTTTGGTAAAACTATATTTGATTTTTATTATGAAGGTAAAAATATAAAATTTTTTGCGCCAATAGGTAGTATGTTATTTCTTAGTATATTTTTATCAATAATAATCAATTTAATCATAAAATTTTATAAATAGATTTAAAGGAATGTAAAATGAATTATCATTATTCAAAAAATATAAAGCAAGATTTTGATAAAGTTGAAAAAAATGTTATTGATTCTTTAGCTGAGTTAGGATTTGGTGTGCTAACAGAAATCAATATTCAAAATGCTTTTAAAGATAAGCTAAACATAAAATATAAAAAATACAAAATACTAGGAGCCTATCATCCAAAGTTAGCTCATCAAGCTTTGGAAGATGAACCTATGATTGGAATTCTAATGCCTTGTAATATTTTGATTATTGATAATGAAAATGGATCAACAAAAATAGTTTTCCCATACGCACATTCCTTATTAGACATAACAAAGAATGATGCAATTAATCATTTGTCCAATAAAGTAGATGAATTGCTTAAAAATGCTTTTGAAAAAATTATTTAATTTTATTTTGTGAAACATATCAATATAGATGGAATCGGTCAAGTTTTTTTAGTTAAAAGTATAAGAGCTAAAAAAATTAATATTAGCGTTAATTCTTATAAGATTATAAAAGTATCTATACCTAAAAATATATCTTTTAAATATGCTAAAGAACTTGTTTTGACTAAAATTAATTGGATTAAAAAATCTCTAAAAAAATTATCAGAAAAAGAGATAGTTGATTCAATAAAAATAAATGAAATTAAAACAGCCAAAACATATTTAAAAAAAAGAATTACATTAATAGCATATCAACATAATTTTGTATTTAATAAAGTTGTTATCAAAAATCAAAAATCTCGTTGGGGGAGTTGCTCATTTAAAAATAATATTAATTTAAATATTAAACTTTATAATTTACCTAATGAACTTATTGATTATGTAATATTTCATGAATTAGTCCACACAAGAATTAAAAACCATTCTAAAGAGTTTTGGGATACAATGTTAATTTATTTGCCAGAGGCAAAAGTATTAGACAAAAAACTTAAAGGTTATTTGATTAAGTAAATTGTAATAAAATGTATCAAAAGATTATTTTTTTTAATAAAATTTATTAAATTATTATATATTTTATATCACAAAATTAAATAAAGAGGAATCATGAATTATAAAAAATTATTTTTTAACACTTTTTTAATATTTTCATTTTCATTTGCAGATGATTGTAGAGCATTTATTTCCCAAGATGAATGCATTTCGGAAGATGGATGTGATTGGAATTATGAACAAAATAATTGCAGTAGCATTGATACTGAAGAAAGTATTTTACCAGAATGTGTCATGGATTGTGTTGACATAGAATCAGTTGATTTTGAAGAAAATAAAACTGAATTTTGTAATTGGCTTATTAATTTAGATCAATCTTGTCTGTCTGACTGTGATGATGAAACATTTGTAGAAGTTATTGAAGTATTTAATTTTTGTAATGAGTGTTTAGAATCAGACAGTTGCGAAGAAGAGTGGGAAGATGATGAGGAGCATGAAGGAGATCACGATGAAGAGGAAGAGTGGGAAGATGAGTGTAGATATTTAGATAACGAAGAAGAATGT
>PAFF01000068.1 GCA_002704045.1 Fidelibacterota bacterium | reverse complement strand
AATTACTCCAGTAGCATTTGTTCCTAATGAACCCATAATATTAGCTACACTAACATCTTCAGGTAGTGCCCAAAAACTTATTAAGTTTGCGCCACCATTCAATGGGATTTCATAATCAACAGCTGAAGTACACCCACCATCAGAAACTTCTTCTCCAATTATTTGTGTTTCAAATAAGGTGAAAAGTTCAAGATTTGAAAATCCCGGTAATTCAGGTCCATAAGTTTCAGTACAATATTCTATATTTTCTGAATTATCAAAAATAACAATCTCAGGAACATCACCAAACTCTAAATAACCAGTGAATTCGTTAGATGGTGTATTACCCATTAAAGGAATTGTAATTATTCCATTATCAACATCTTCAGCTTTAACCCAACCAACACATATATTATCATTAAAAGCTCCAATATAATCAAATGGTGATAGTTCATCCAAATTAATAGAAATTAAATTTAAATTAAATAAATAAAATGCTTGTAAAGTACTCTGGTCAAAATTCCAATTACCATCTCCATTTATAGTAGCTTGAAAATCATTTTCATCACATATAAAATCACCATCTTCATCATTTAAACAATTTCCATCACAGTCATAACCATCTTCAGGCAAGGTACCATCACAATCACAAGTACCATTTGGGAAACTTTCTCCGCAAGGGCCGCACTCACCATCACACGAAGTTCCATCACCATTTGGTATACCACAACAATCTGCACACGATGAATTATCACCTTCACAAACTCCGCATTCATCAACTTCTGAATCTCCAAAACATTCTCCTGAGCAATCTTGACCAGCATTATTCCCATTACAAACTCCACATTCATCGATAATCGCACCTCCACCACATTCTCCTGAACAATCTTCAACACCATCACCATTACAAACTCCAAAACAATCTTCAAATGCATCACCGTTGCACACACCTAAACAATCTTCTGTAGAATCGCCAAAACATTCACCAGAGCAATCTTGATCAGCATTATTCCCATTACAAACTCCACATTCATCAATAATCGCATCTCCACCACATTCTCCTAAACAGTCTTCCTCTAAACAGCTTCCATCATCAATGTTTGCATTAGGATTGTAATTACAAGATAAACTGTCTATACAACCATATATAAAATCGATTGTTTCATTTGATTCAATCTCATCTTCAACTTCATCTAAAATTTCTTCGATTTCATCAACATCAATATAATCTGTTTCAGCTAAATCTTCTTCTGTTAAGGTAATTGTATACTCAACAATAACCTCAAATTCATCTCTAGATAAAATTATAATATTTATGACTTCTACAGTTCCTTGTGGTAAATTTAATTGAGATTCAATAAGATCCTCAAAATTTTCCTCAAAAATTTCTAAATCTTCAAGAGTACTTTCATCAACTGTGGTATTAACACTCGTTTCAATATAAACTTCACAACTTGAACCATCACCATCACAAACTCCACAATCATCAATAACCGCATCCCCGCCACATTCTCCTGAACAGTCTTCCTCTAAACAACTTCCATCATCTTCAATAGCATCAGGATTATAATTGCACGCATTTGAATCTGTACATCCTAAAACTGAGCCTCCAATAAGTTCAAGTTCAGATGCTGCAAGAATTAAATCACCAAATTCTCCTCCACCTGCTGCCCAAGTCGCAACAGCAACATATTCTATTTGTTCTACCGCTTTAAATACCTTGATTAGTAATGGGTTCCCTTCAACAGCACCATTTAATACAGGACCACCAAAATCTGATAAATCAGTTGATTCTATTGCAGATATAGATAACTGAGAACCTACCCAAATACCTGAGCCAACTAATACCTCGCCATAAGTTGGTTCAACACATCCAGATGCAGGGTCGCAAGAATCTAAAACCCCATTTGCATCAAAAACCCCGATCTCATCACCCAAATCTAATGATAAAATAGAGGATTGAAAAATTACCAATTGATAATTTCCAGTTTCAACTAAAGCAATATTGTAATATGGACCATCATCACATTCAGATCCATCACCATCACATACACCACATTCATCAATTACTGCATCTCCGCCACATTCTCCTGTACAATCCTCAATATTACCGAAACAGTCACAAGCACCATTAGGTATACCGTCACCATTACATACTCCACACTCGTCATATTCACCAATACAATCATCATCCTCATCACATATACCATCATTATCCAAATCATCACAAGGAAGTTCAGTATTTGCCCAATCAACACTTAAATTTGTTCCTCCTGAACTTGAAAATACAAAACCAAAAATACAATCTTGATCAAAATCTCCGGATAATTCAATTAGTACACCCTCACCTGCTGGTATAACAGCTCCTGTGAAAGAAAAAGCTAAAATTGTTGATGATCCTGATGAAATAACAAAACCATTAGATGTTGCATCACCTCCACTAGCATTTGTTATACAACCATTATGAGAAAACTGAAAACCAGCAATATCTTGTGTTGAAATGTAGTTAAGATTATTACCATCCAATTCTAAAATGACGTCCTGCGATAAAATAATATTTGATAAAAATATAATTAAAATTAAGGATTTCAAATATTTCATTATAACACCTCTCGTTTACAAATTTATAATTTAGTTTATTAATATCCGCAAATAATGATTGAATTTAAATATGATTGAGTAAAATAATATTAATTCAATCTTTAAGTTATACTAATATAATATAATTTTAGTTTATAACCAATTATTGATTAAACATGTTATCTTGATCACAAATAAAAAAAAGAATGGGCGAATATTTACACCCATTCTTTTATTCTTCTCAAACTAGATGTTCAAAAATGCTACAATTTTATTTCATCATTACCATCTTACGTGTTACCGTAACTTGATCAGATTTTAAACTGTATATGTATAAACCTGCAGATACCGTATGACCCGCACTGTCCTTACCATTCCAAGTCACTGTATGATAACCCGACCCAACAACTCCATCAACCAATGTCTGTACCAATCTTCCACTTACATCATATATTGACAATGTAACCTGACCAGACTCGGGCAACGAATACTCAATCTGTGTACTCGGATTAAATGGATTTGGATAGTTCTGATTCAACACAAAATCCATCGGAACAGCTGACATATCATGCACAGTAGCACTACCAGATGTCAACGGCGTCTCACCATAGTATGAACCCTCTAAATCAGCCGTAACATACAACTCTTCACCTGTTGTATGCTTCCATACTCTAAGCTCAATTGCATCACCATCTGTATATCCTGGCAACTCTATACCATACTGATCATATCCACCCCAAGCTGCTATCACAGTCACACCATTTGGATCAACGACCTTTGTCGCTCCAACTACCTCACCATTAGCATAGGCTGCAATCTCATCACCCGCTTCTACCATTCCATTTAATGATGTTAGTATGATTGGATGCGATATACCAGTTTTAACGAAATCATAATGATCTGATATACTAGAATTATACAGATCATCNTACTGTGACATATCTGTAAATCTGCTAAATCCTGCTNCAGGATAACTAAAATCAACATCACTCGCTCCACTTAGGAATANTNNATATNCNTCNCCNGGTGACATTGTAGTGATTTGATATACACCAAAAGATGGAACGTTAAACTGACCCATATCATTTGATATTAACAGTATGTTATCATAATAATCACCAAAAACATCGTCAGATGACATCTCCATCTGTGGAAGATATGGTAGTATATTAACCTTAAATGCTTCAAGTAATAGAGGGGTTGTTTGTTCAACAGGCATACCCTCTACAGAAACTGTATAGTCTGATGCTCCTGATATAAAGCAACTGTAACCCTCTAATCCAAAGTCACCAATCTGGTTAACACCAAATGATGGTGCGAAAAAGTCTCCGTTATCATCACTCATAATTAGAACTGGAATATCAGCTAAAACATTTTCTAATGAAGCATCATCTGGAATGACATTTAATGATACAGAGTTTAACATGAATGCATTTAATGTTACTTCTTGTGTAACTGAATAAATTGGTTCAATTACAACAGATGAAAATATATCACCCCATTCGCCAGAACCAGTGGTGAAGTTTGCATCAACATCAAGCACTCTATCTTCACTTGCATCCCAATAACGAATGACAATATTATTTCCATCTACAGCACCATTTAATATTGGACCACCAAAATCAGATAAATCTTGTGANATTATTGCTGAAACTTCAAACTGTCCTCCTATCCAAACACCAGAACCAACTAATACCTCACCATAAATAGGATCAGAGCAACCATTAGCGGGGTCGCAAGTCTCNACAACACCACTTGTGTCAAATATACCAACTTCGTCTCCTATTTCAACTTCATCACCAACTATATTTTCTATAATAACTAATTGGCTAACACCCGTTTCATCAAGATTAACAATGAAATTAACTGGCTCAATTTCAGGTTCAGAATTTGTTGTTGCACAAGCCTCTTCTGATTGATTTGATTCCATATCATTAAGTACTGCTGTAATAGTNTAACAATGCGTCTCATCAAAATCTAAACCTGTATCGTTATATCCAAATGTTTCTAAATCAGCTTCATACAAACTTCCATCTCTATATACATTAAATGATACCTCATCTGGGAAAATGCAACAGTTAGAACAACCATCATTACAAGATGGGTCGTAGTTCAAAGCAGTTGGATCATCACAACATTCTGGATATATACAACAACTAAAATCGTTAGGATCATCAGAGCAGCCATCTGCATTTGAATCATAGTTATCTGCCTCAGGGTCATTGCATCCATATGATGGTGGTATTTCTCCTATACAATAAGCTTCACCAGAACCAACATCAATAGCTGCCCCCGATGCATCTGAGAACACAGGATTTACTATTTCTACACAACCATCTTGACCATCCATAGAAACGTCAATGAAAACTAATGTTCCATTTCCTGCAGATACAGTTGCGCCAGTTAAACTAAATCCTAGCACAGTACCAGAAGCATTTGTTGACATTGTGAAACCAGCATCACCTGCTCTACCACCTCCTGCACCTGTTACAGAAAAACCAGCTATATCAGAATCCATCGTCATTTGGAATCCAGCAACAGGTACTGAATTTTCCATTTCAATTTCTACTGTAGAATCATCAACATAGCTTACAGATATATTAACTGTCTCCCTGGAATCTGTATTGTTGTTATCCCAAGATAAAACAGGCTGATCCCAATCCCAATTTATTTGAATCTGATTATCACCTCCTATTGCACTAACATTGAAAGGTGATGGGGCCACGTCTCCCTCTTGAACTGTAAATATACCACAATCAGCATCTACAGGAAGTGCTCCACCCAATGGATCAGATAAAACAACTGAAGATAAACAACTTGAAGCAATTCCAACTTCATCTCCATTAGCAGTGATTGTTATAATATCTCCATTCCCAGGTTGTATACTAGCACCCGTCAAACTAAACCCTAGAATTGTACCATTACCTTCAGAAATTGTAAATCCTTCTGTTCTCGCTGTTGTTTCAACAGAAAGTATTGTAGCAATATCTGGGTCAATACTCAAGTTGAATTGGAAACCCCCAACAGGGACATCATTTGACATACTGATTCCAAACGACCCCGACGCACCCATTGTTAAGGTTGCATTATCAACACTTAACCCAATGGCATCTGGTGGTGGAATATCATCAACATTAAAGCTTCCACATTCTGAATTATTAAACATAGAACTTCCGTTGGTATCAGATAGTACAACATCTTCCAAACAAGATTCAGCATTACCTGGTTGATTTCCTTGAACAGTAATATTTAAAATTGATCCATTACCTGGTTCTATAGTCGCACCTGTTAAACTAAAGCCTACAATAATTCCATTATTTTCTGAAACTGTAAAACCCGATGTTCTATCTGTTGTTTCAACAGAAAGGACAGATGCTATATTTGGATCAAAATCAACAGTGAATTGAAATCCAGCGACAGGATCGTCATTATTCATCAATACATCAATATCATCAGTGTCACCTTCATCAGTAAATCCGTTTGTAAGACTTAACTGCACTACACTTCCAGGATCAATAGCTGTGGCACAATCTTGGTTAGATTCTTCAGATTCACCCTCATCATAAACAGCTGTAACAGTATAACAATATTGAACACCTAAAGCAACATCACTATCATTGTATTCTGTGGCCTCAGTAGTAGCTATAAAATTACCATCTCTGAAAACATTATAACCTAACAAGTCTCTAGAAGAAAACTCTGTTATTGAATATTCTACTACCAAATCATCGATATTATCAATAACTTCTCCTTTAGCATAACCATGCGGCTCAGCATAAAAACCAGTCGTTATTGAAGAAACAAGTCCAGAAGTATTAAAATTAATACTTTCTTGAGAGCCAAATTCACCGCCTGATCCAACTAATGTTCCATCTACATATAAATTATAATATCCATAACCAAATCCACAACATATTCCATCTCCCCATGAATCATTAATGGTAAATGTATATGAGCCAGCATCTAATAGAACGCTCCAGCTTTCAAGATTTTCAGGAACTTGTAATTCACTTTCATTAATACCACCCACAACTTGTCCTGATGAACTAGTAATTGACCAAGATGTTTCAGAAGGATATTGATCAGTAAATATTTCTACAACAACTTCTCCAGGATCTCCTCCAGGACCGCCGCCGCCGCCATCTGGTGAATCCCAATCTATATAAATATTACCAAATTCACCTTCTGCAATCAACCCAGTTGGTGGATCTAATACTGGTGGTGGTGGTGGACCTTCTGGAGTAGCGCAAACGGTTGCAGATTCTCCAGACTCTCCTGCCACATTTACAGCTGTAACATAATAACAGTATTCTGTTCCATTTAAAACTTCCAAATCTAAATAATCAGTGGCATCAACCGATCCAATTAATTCGAATTCTCTGCTAGTTGTAATAGAGTAATATTCTTTTACTTGATGATTAATTGTAAACTGTCTAATGATATTACCATGTGCATCAATTCTTTGACCAAGTTCATTGTGAGTGCTATTATATAGTTCTGACATTTGTCTTCCACAATATCCACATTCTGAACAAGCATCATCACAACAATCTCCAAATTGAACACAAGCAGCATCACAATAGCAACCTCCTGGAGCTTGATTATCACAAAAACCTATACAAGATAGGTCACCGCCTCCACCTCCGCCATCGCAGTCACCTGCATCATTATTAAATTCATCACAATCTAAATAGATTCCAAATGATCCATCATCACAGGAACCATCACCCAACCAAGAATCTACCGTAGCTGAATCAACGCACTGAAGCTGACAATCATACAAACAATCTCCTGATGTACATCCATTGCAGGAATCACCGATGTCACCATCTCCACCACCGCCACCGTTATCATCACCCAACGTAAATGTAATTTCTCCATAATCACCATTATCTAATGTACCTGAAGCTACTGTTTGTCCACTATCGTTTATAAATACAAATACATTTCCGTTCCATCCATCTCCCCAGCTGTCAGACATTTTCATTACATAAGTTCCACTTTGAAGTTCTAAAGAAGATGAATAAGGACAACCTCCTGACGCAACAACACCTGTTCCTAATAGTTCAAGTTCCCAAGAAATCTCAGACTGCCAGGTTCCACCATCAATCGTTAAATTATAATTTGATGATCCACCAGCAGAACCCTCTTCTCTGTAAATATTATAATAGTCAGTATTAAATGAGGCATTCCAATTCAAAGAAACTTGACTATCATCTGCCAAGGCAGTTCCACCAGTTGGAGGTAAAGGTGGTTCTGGTGGAGGCTCTTCACCAGAAACTAACACACTACCACTTTCAGTAACGTGTGGTATTTCACTTGCAGTATCATCAGCTAAAACTGAATATGTAAAATCTAAAGTTATTGAAGATTCATAAATACTTGTTGATTGATAAGTGATGTACGCCAAAGGACCAGTACCAGGAGCAATTTGATCCCCAGACAAACTAAAAGCTACCAATGTAAATGAACCATCAGGTTGAGGATTCCAGGAAATCGTAAAGCCTGATAATCTATCTGTTGCAACAACATCAACTACATCTAATTGACTAGGTGAATCTTGAATATTAACCTCAAAACCTGCAACTAGATCATCATTACATAGACTTAGGTCAACATCAAAAATATCACCCGCATTAACTGAAGCACTGCCTAATGATAAGGTAGTAGGACCATCACATCCACATTCAGATATATCAGACGCCTCACCAAAGCATTCACCACAAATATCTAAATCAGAATCATAACAACAATTACCAAAATAATCTACCAAGGCATCTCCAAAACAATCACCAGCACAGTCTTGATCAGCGTTATTACCATCACATACTCCGCAATCATCAATTACTGCATCTCCACCACAATTGCCTAAACAGTCTTCTTCATATTCACAACTTCCATCATCAACAACTGCATCAGGATCATAGTTACAAGCACTATTATCAGTACAACCAAAACCATCAAAGCAATCACCTACCTCGACATTATAGGCTTCGCCATTTGTATCAGAAAGTATTACATTTTCCAAACAAAAAACATTCCCTGGATTTGAAAAACTTACGTTTATAAGTGACCCATTGCTTGGAGGTATTGTAGAACCAGTCAATGAGAATCCAACTACAGTACTGGCACCGCTTGATACAGTAAAATTACTTACTTCTGAACTTCCTCCATAAACATCGTTAATTGATAAACCAGTAACATCAAATTGAAATCCTGCAACATCAAACTCATTATTCATCAGTACGCTCAAAGTTCCAGAGTCAAGGTCAACATTACCTAAACTTAAGCTAAAGCCATCTTGAACACATTCGGAAGGTTCAGTGGCATCACCATAACAATCTCCACAAACATCGAGATCTGCATCATAACAACATTCACCTGCTAAATCTTCTACAGCATCTCCATTACAATCTCCAAAACAATCCTGATCAACGTTATTTCCATCACATACTCCACAATCATCAATTACTGCATCTCCACCACAATCACCTAAACAGTCTTCAGTATACGCACAGCTACCATCATCTTCTTCAGCTTCAGGATCGTAATTACAAGCTGATGAATCAGTACAACCATAAACTGCTGAATAACAATCACCTACCTCAACCTCAAGCTGAGCGCCATTAGGATCAGATAAAACAACATTTGATAAACAAATTTCTTCTGATGGATTATTAAAAGTGACTTCTACCAAAGTACCATTACTTGGGGGTATAGTTGCTCCAGTTAACGAAAATCCAAGTATTGTATTTCCTCCAGTAGAAAGATTAAATCCGTTTGATTCTGCACTTCCTCCCGAAACACCTGTGATATCAATTCCATCAATATCAAATTGAAATCCAGCAACATCAAATTCATTATTCATTTCAATATTTAAAGTACCAGAACTTGGACTTACATTACCAAAACTCAAACTAAAACCTTCTTGAATACATTCAGAAGGATCGGTTGCATCTCCATTACAATCTCCACAAATATCCTCCACAGCATCTCCATTACATTCACCAGCACAGTCTACAACAGCATCTCCATTACATTCACCAGCACAGTCTACAACAGCGTCTCCATCCCACTGACCTGCACAATCTTGATCCAATGCAGGAAGAGCCAAAACAGTTCCATCATTCAAAGCAGCAAATAAACCAAATTCTGGATCGGCAGATAAAAAACCTGAAGCAAAAACAATCGCGCTTCCTCCACCAAGACCAGTTAATGGAGCTGTAAAAGCTGCTATAGCTTCACCACCTGTAGGTGCAACTCCCAAACTATAATTATCTGCAGGTACTTCAACAAAGCCAGAAAAACTACCATATGAAAAGTTTGATAATAATATTGTACCAGAATTTACATCTGCTAGAATGTCGACCGCAGGTGCGTCAGTTGAACCGTGATATATTTCTAATCCCACAACTTCAGAACTTGAAGATCCAAATGTAGTGCCTGTTGCCGCAAGATCAAAAGGTGTCTCTTCATCTCCTAATAATCCTGTAGCAACAACAGCATATGAACCACCTACCTCTAAAGAAAATGGGAATTCAGCAATCACATCACCACCAGCCGGTGCAATACCAACAGTGAACGAAGTTGCTAATGTAAGAACCGGTGTTGCAGTTCTGTACTCAAAACCTTGAATTGCAAGTCCCCCATCTAAATAAATGTCTACAGTAGGGCTAGCTGAGTTATGTACAATTTGAACAAGCGCACCTATAAAGTTACCATCACAATCATAAAATTCCTCTGGACCAGTTCCACCACAAACACCACACTCATCAATTACAGCATCACCACCACATTCACCAAAACAATCTTCAATGAATGCACAACTACCATCATCTTCTTCAGCATCTGGGTTATAATTGCAGGCACTAGAATCAGTGCATCCATATACAGTAGAGTAACATTCTCCAACTTCAACATCATATGCATTGCCGTTTGGATCAGATAATACTACATCATTTAAACAAATTTCTTCATCAGGGTTATTAAAGGTTACATTAACAAGTATATCATTACTTGGAGAAATTGTAGCACCTGTTAGTGAAAATCCAAGTATTGTAGTACTACTTGTTGACAAAGTAAATCCACTTGCCTCAGCACTACCACCTGATGCTCCTGTTACATTGACACCATCAAGACTAAATTGAAAACCAGAGATAGGAAATTCATTATTCATAACAATGCTTAACTCTCCAGAACTTGGACTTACATTTCCAAAACTTACGCTAAAACCTTCCTGAATACATTCAGTTGTATCTGTTGCAGTTCCATTACATTCTCCACAAACATCTTCGACTGCACCACCATTACAAACACCTTCACAATCTAAAACAGCATCTCCAAAACAAGTACCAGAACAGTCTTGATCTAAATTA
Organism: Fidelibacterota bacterium; assembly: GCA_002704045.1. GTDB lineage: Bacteria > Fidelibacterota > Marinisomatia > SCGC-AAA003-L08. The sequence continues at coordinate 807 of PAFF01000068.1, read as the reverse complement.
TTTCCATTACAAACACCGCAATCATCTATTACAGCGTTGCCACCACAAATTCCTTCGCAATCTTCAGTGTAAGAGCAGCTACCATCATCAACTTCTGCTTCTTCATTAAAATTACAGGCATTAGAATCAGTACAGCCTGAAATGATTTCAGGAGCTGACCAACAATCACCGACATTTACATCTAAAGAACTGCCTGACTGATCTGATAAAACTACCCCAGCCAAACAAATTTCTTCTGGTGTGCCACTATATGCTACATTAACCAAAGTTCCGGATCCTGAAGGAATTGTACCCCCAGTTAATGAAAAACCTAAAACTAAAGATGAATTAGTGGACAATGTAAATCCATTAGATGTTGCACTACCACCAGATGCGCCAGTTATAGAAACACCATCTAGACCAAACTGGAATCCACCAACATCAACACTATTTGACATAACAATATCAAGACTATTATCTGTTACATTTTCAATTGATAAATCAACTTGAGAAAATATAAAACTTGATATTAATAAACTTGATAATAAAGATTGAATATATTTCATTATTGTACCTTTCATTTCGTCATAAAATTTGCAAAAAATAACTATAAATTTTTTTAGATAAATTACTTACCAAGTTATTTTACATTTAAAGTTCTTCCAAACTAGTATAATGTAACACTCTGTAATAAAGAAGCCCCAATAAGGGGCTTCTTTATTTATAACAATATTTTTTACTATTTTGTATTTATTTCATCATTACCATCTTACGTGTTACCGTAACTTGATCAGATTTTAAACTGTATATGTATAAACCTGCAGATAC
>PAFF01000067.1 GCA_002704045.1 Fidelibacterota bacterium | reverse complement strand
CAATATTTAAGACAAACCAAACATATTTTAAAAATATTAATTCACTTTCACCAGCAACATTTTTAAAAATTGATACAAAAATTAAATTGTTACCTAAAAAATATTGGAAACCAAAATTTGAGGAAGAAAAAAATCTATCTTATACAGATGTTGTTGAAATGACAAAGGTTTCTCTAATTAATGCAGTTAAGTTACGTATGCGTTCAGATGTTCCCCTAGCATTTTGCATGAGTGGTGGAGTTGATTCAAACAGTTTAATTTCAATTTCATCAAAAGTTTTAAATTGTGATGTACATGGATTTACCATTGTTAATACAGATACAAGATATGAGGAACAAGATTTGATTAATAAAGCAGTTAGCAAACTTGGCATTAGACACACAGAAGTAAAACTATCAAAAAAAAATTTTTTATCAAATCTTGAAAAGTTGGTAATTTCACATGACGCTCCTGTTTCTACAATTTCTTATTATGTTCATTGGCAACTTATGGAGCAGGTTAGAAAATATAATTATAAAATTTCTATTTCAGGTACAGCTGCTGATGAACTTTTTAGTGGATATTATGATCATCATTTATTTTATCTTGCATCAGTTTTTAAAAATAAAGAAATTTTTAATGAGTCTAAAAGAAATTGGATAAAGCATGTTTCTCCATATGTTAGAAATAAATTTTTAAAAGATCCAGAGCGTTTTATTAATGATCCAGATTTTCGTGATCATATTTATACAGGTAAAGATTTATCTGGTATTTTAAAAAAAAACTTCTCTGAATCTTTTGAGGAAAAAGATTTTGAGGTAAGCTTGTTGAGAAAAAGAATGTTGAATGAACTCTTTTATGAGTCTGTTCCAGTAATACTTTTTGAAGATGATGCAAATGCAATGCATTATTCTATCGAAAATAGATCACCATTTTTAGATAGTAAATTATTTGAATCAAGTTTGAAAATACCAACTCAATACATGATTAAACATGGAAGAGCTAAATCAGTTTTAAGAGATGCTATGAAAAATATTGTTCCAGATCAAATTCTAGACAGTTATAGGAAAGTAGGTTTCAATGCACCTATTGAAGGTTTACTGGATACTAAAGATAAAGTAATTAAAGAGTCAATCCTAGACAACAGCTCAATATATGAAATTGTTAAGCGAAAAAATATTGAGGAAATTCTTAATCAAGACAAAATAACTAATGAGACTTCAAAATTTTTGTTTTCTTTTTTAGGAACAAAAATTTTTTTAGAAAATTTCAACTGATAAAAAATATAAAAACTAATATTTGTGTAATTAGGAATATTTTATATTACTTATTTTTTAGAGTGTTTTAGTAAGATAATATTTGTATAAAGAACTTGAATTTAATAATTCAAGAATATAAATAAACGAAATTAATGTCAAAAAATAGAACATTCATCCATATTGGATGTCATAAAGCTGGAAGCACTTTTGTTCAAGAGGAGCTTTTACAGAAACTAAAAAATATAAAACCTATCACTTTCTTTAATAAAAATGAATATCTAGAGAAAGAGTTTCTGTATATCTCTCAATGTGCAGATATTTATTATGAAAATAATGTAGAGCAAGTTATTTCTAAATATTACCAAAAATTTGAGGACATATTTATTTCAGCCGAGGGGCTTTCAGGTAACGGGTATAATGTTTTTACTGGAGGTTTCTTAATTGAGAGTATAGCAAAAAGACTACATAATATTTTTCCAGATGGAAAAATACTAATAATTATTAGAAATCAAAAAGATGCTATCGAGTCTTACTTTAAAGATGATGTTAAGTATGGTTATCTAGGTGACTTTCAGTCTTGGTTTAATTGGAGACTTAATACATGTCAATTAAATTATTTTAAGTACTTTCAACTTATAAAAACATACCAAAATATTTTTGGTAAAGATAAAGTTAAAGTGATGTTATTTGAAAACTTATTCGACTTAGGCTATCTTAAGAATATCCTTGATGACTTTGGGGTGGATACTCTTGGAATTGATAAAGTTAATTTTAAAAGAGGTTACAATAAGACTTATTCACCTCTTTCTCTTAAAATTACTCCAATCATTAATCGTATTTTTGGCTCCAAATTAACGCATGGTGTTACGTTTGGCAAAGATAATAGATTGAAAGTCTATAATCTATGGCGTTACCAATTATCAGATTATTTTAACAAAATACCGATTTATAAAAATAAAAACAAATTTAATTTCGATAATTATGAAAAATTATTAAATGATAATTTTCATGAAAATAATAAAAAATTATCTGATTTAATTGATATAAATTTAAATAAATATGACTATATATAAATAATTTTTTTTTAATAAAAACTTTTAAACTATAAATAAATCAGAATATGAAAAAGGAGTCGGTTTATATACCTATTGAAGTAAAAGCAAGGGAATTGACNTCATATATTTTTTTATCAAAGTTTGCAATTAGCAAAGGATTTAGAGTTTATATTGGCTCCAAACCAGCAATTAATAGATTATTGGAAAGAAAAGAAAAAAAAGCTGGAGTACTAATTTTTAAAGGTGGGCTGGATATAGATAACATTTTGAAAATAAAAAAAAAAATAGATTCATTTATAATTTTAGATCAGGAATTGTCCCCATCTTGTACTGATTTTCATTATGAAATGAAAAAAAGATATTGGCCAAATAGTGAAAAACTTGTTGATAGATATTATGTTATTGGTCAACATGCTTATGATGTAGGAAACGAAGTATTTGATGAAATGGCAGAAAATATGGTTAAAACCGGTTGGCCAAGTATAGATATGCTTAGACAAAACAATAGAAAAATTTTTAATAAACGTGTTAATGAAATTAAAAATAAATATGGAGATTTTATATTAATTTCCTCTGCCTTTTGTTTTAATTCTCGTAAAATTATTGATGATTTCTCTAAATTAAAAAAAGATGATATTTGGGACAGTATAAGGAGCACATTAAAAAAAGAATTAGCTTGGGCTGAACTTACCTTAAAAGAATTTGAAATTAATATTGAGATTTTAAAAAAAATAGATCAAGATAATTCTTGCCCTAAAATAATTATTCGTCCACATCCATCAGAGGACCATGAAGAGTGGAAGAAAATTTCAAATTCATTTAAAAAAATAAAAGTTATTTTTGAGGGTGAGATAACCCCATGGATCTATGCAGCAAATGCATTGCTACATAGAGGTTGCGCTTCAGCAATTACTGCTTATATGGCAGGTAAACCAATAGGGTATCCAATACTAAAAAAAGAAGTTGTAAAAAGGGCGCTACCTTATGATTTATCAGAACATCTTTTTAACGCAAAAGATATGCTTGAATTTTGTAAAAGAAATATAAATAAAAAACCTCTACCTCCTTCAGAATATTCAGATGAGTTTAAAAGATATATTCATATAGAAAAAAAATACGCTTCTGAAATCATTTTAGAAGATTTATCAAAATTAAANTTAGTATATGAGGAACCTTATAAGCCAAATTTTAGAGATAAAATATTCAGTTTCTCATTCAATTTAAGTAGAATTATAAAAGAAAAATTTCAATTAATCTTTAAATTAAAAAAAAATATTAGTATTGCTCCACAATCACAAAAAATGCCTGGAGGAATAAGTGAAAAAGAGATTAAGGATATTTTTATAAGTTTTTATGAGAATAAAGATGTTATCATAAAAAAATTATTCAAAGATTGTGTTATGATAGATAAAAAATAATACGAATTTTTAATTTATTAATAATAAAATAAAAAATTTTATAAGTGTTTATTTGATACTTATAAGATTAAGTTTGAATTAGATCAGATGGAACAGCTAGTTCTTTTTTTCTTAAGATTTCATCCTTATCCATCAAATCATTCATCACATTTGAATATGACCTTCCCTCATTCGGCCAGGTGGTAAATTCCCAATCAGGACAATTTCCACAAAATTTATGACAAGAAAAATTATTTTTTAAATGAGCATTTCTTAAATCATTCATAAATTTTGAATTCCACGCTTCTTTAATAGTTGTTTCAGAGAATTTTACAAATTTAGAACCGTATTTCCAGTCAGCAGGGCAGTAACCAATATGACCTGTAGGTGATAATATCAATCTTTCCCATGGATATAAACAAGGTTTCCTCTCTACATTTTTAGAGATTTGATTATTCTTAATATCCAAGGCATTTTCTTCAACTGCCCCAGCAGCAGAGTGTTGAGGTCTTATAACTACAAAATCTGCTCCTTCTTTTTTCCAATATTCTTCAAAAAGATTTGTTTCCTTTTCATTCAATTCTTGTTCAACATAACTTACAACTAATTTAGTATTATATTTTTTATTTTTGATTAATTTTATTAATCTTAAAACGTTCTCTCTTGTAACGTTTAAGTCGCCCTTTACTCTTATTTTTGCGTAAGTTTCATTATAAAACGCATCTATACTTACATCAAAAACGTTTACACCAGCCTCTAGTAGGGCAATTGCCCTTTTTTCATTTAAAAGTCTACCGTTAGTTGTTACATTTATTGGAATTGATGGAATTGTTTTATTTGTATATTGAACCATTTCTATAAATTTTTTATGAATTAACGGCTCACCATTACTTGTATATCTAATATATTTACAGTGTTCCAATCCGTCTTTTTTTATTTCATCTATCAATTTTTTATGAGTTTGAATATCTAATTGTGCACCAGTCCATAGATCAGATTCAGAAAAAACTGGATGAGGACAGTGTATACATTTTAAGTTACAATATTCTGTTACATCAATCATAATTTGAGATGGAAAAATTTCTGAAAGATGTTTATAAAATCCGTATTTCATATTTTTTCTATATTAATTATTAATCAAACTAACAATAAGTTTATATTTGTAAAGAATTATATTTTTCTGTTTTTAAAGTTTAAAATAATCTTAATTAAATATCTAAAAAGCTTAATTAAATTTAACAAATGTGACCTAAAATTCATTGAAAAAAAATATTTTATATAAAATCGTAGGTTTGATTTGAAATATCTAAAAAACTTTTTTGATTTTGATGCTTGATTACTTAGTCTATAATAAACCATTGGCCTTTTTAAAATTGAAAATTTAAATTTACTAAGACAAAATCTGATCATGAAATCTCTATCTGCAGAGTAGACCAATTTACTATCTAACATTTTTAGTTTTTCAAAAATTTTTGAACTTATAAATATATTAGAACAAATTAATCCAGGATTAAATCTAAACCAATCTTGTAAATTAAAATAATTAGGGATTTTTTTTCCGATTTTAATTTTTTTATTTTTTACATGATATAAAGGAGAGATAATTAACTTAGCATTTGATTTTTTTATATTTTTTAAGCATTCTTTTAAGTAATTCTTATCCCAAATATCATCATCATCTAAGATTGCAATATACTTTGAAGTAGTATTTTTGTATCCTAGATTAATAGAGGCAGGTGAAGAAGCTTCAAAATAATTTTCTCTTTTAATATATTTTATATCAATATTTTTATAATTACGTTTTAGATTAGAAATATACCTTTCAACTTTATTTTCGCATGCATCATCTACTATTATAATTTGGTTAGGTTTTATACTTTGAGTAAGAACACTTTTTATCGCTTTTTTAAGTAATCTTAGTCTATATCTAGTTGGTATAATAACTGAAATTAAATTTTTTTTATTTTTCATAATGTTATAGTTAATTGATATAATTTTCTGTCATAAATTTTGAAGAAAAATAAATTAAGAAAAAATTTAAAAATACATAAAATTTAATCAAATTTTATTCTTTATTAAAAATATAATCTATCCAGCTTAGATAAGGCAACCAATCTAAATTTATTTCTTTATATTTCTGTTTATAAATGATTTGGTTAAAATTTTGTGGCTTTATTTCAATATTTGCATCATAAAATATATTTTTATCAGCATATTCGCATGTTTTATTATTAGCTAAAAAAATATTACAACTTAATTTTTTACAAATTTCTAAAAGTTTATATTCTCTTTTTTCCTTAAATCCAAATTCAGAACTTAAAACAAAATTAGACTTAATATTTAAAAACTCACACCCTTTTTTGATTAATTTTATATTTAAGTCTGATAAATTTTTAATGCTTTTATCTTCAATTATAGAAAAGATTTCTTCACTGAACTCGTTAAATCTTGGTGTAAATCTATAAACTTCTTTTATAGAATTTATATTATCATCACGCCATTTATTACTATCAAAAATTTTTACCTGATTTATTTTTTTATTACATGCATCTTTTTCAACCGAAACACTTAACCATTTTATATCTTTAGATGTAGGTTTTTTTCTTATTTTATTTCTATTTTTCCATTCCCTTTTGATATACTGAACATCATCTAAATAAACAAATACATCTGATCTTTTTATTAAATCAAAATAACCTATCCAAGGCAAATAATGAGGCTGTAATATCGAACAAGTTTTAGACATTATATTTTAATCAACTTATTTTAAATATTTTACTTATTAAACTTAAATAAGCTGATTTATAAACTGCTCCAAAGCGTAATAGTTTTAAATTATTAATTATAACCCTAAATCCTTTGCAACTCTATTTACTGATTTACAAATTTTTTCCAATTCAAAATATTTCAAATCAACATACATTGGTAAACAAAATGATTGTTTAAAGTAATTAATTGAATTGGGAGATTTATTAATTATAAAATTATTCTTAAAATATGTGAATGTTTGTATTGGTCTATATTTAATGTCTAAGTTTATACCTACTTTTTTTAACTTTTCATAAAATAAGTTTTTTTTTCTTAAACTTATTTTCTTTTTAAAATAAATTATAAATAAGTGAAAAGCTGACTCTGAATTGCTATAATTTTTTTGAAAAGTAAAGAAATCATTATTTAATTTTTTTTTATAAAATTTAGCTATAGATTTTCGTTTTTTAATAAATGGATTAAGCCTTTCTAATTGAGAGTTTGCTAGAGCACAATTAATTTCTGAAATTTTGTAGTTCAATCCTAAATTTTTCATATCATGACTCCAACTTTTGGAACCTTTTTTTTCAATTCCATTCACTCTTAGCGCTAAAAGTTTATTATAAATTTGCTTAGAATTTGTTAAAATTAGACCTCCTTCACCGCTAGTAATGGATTTGACTGGATGTAGGCTAAAAACTGTGATGTCACTATATTTACAACAACCAATCTTTTTTCCATTATAAGTGGCTCCTAATGCCTGACTTGCATCCTCGATAATCTTAATTTTGTATCTATTACAGATTTTTTTTATTTCTTCCATCCTAGCAGGTAGTCCAGCAAAATGAACTGGTATAATTAATTTAGGTATAGGTTTCTTTTCTTTTAGTTTTCCTTTTATATAATTTTTTAATTTATTAGGATCGATGTTGAAGTCATCTTTATCAATGTCTATTAAATCAAATGAACCACCAGAAAGAAGCATCGCATTTACAGTTGCAACAAAAGTAATTGGAGATGTTACACCATAGAATGGTTTTTTTAGATTTAAAGATAAACAAGAAAGATGAAGAGCTGCTGTACCACTTGAGACTGCTACACAGTATTTTGCTCCACAGTATTTAGCTATTTTTATCTCAATTTTCTTTAACTCAGTACCCTGACTTATTACACTTGTTTTTAGAGATTTTACTACTGATAATACATCAGATTTGGAAATGTTTTGTTTCCCATAAAAAAATTTTTTCATGGATATTTTAGTTTTTCATTAAGCTTATACCTTTTTCAAGAGAGGTAGTAGCATTCCAACTAATATATTTTTTTATTTTAACCAAATTAGGCACTCTTCTTTCAATATCCTCATAACTGTTTCCAAACTGTTTCTCATAACTCACTCTTACAAGTTCAGATTTACTATTTAATATAGATATGACTTTTTTTGCAAAATCTTCTATGGAGATCTCTTCATCAGAACCAACATTAAAAATTTCATTTTTACAATTTTGTTTATTTAATATCAAATTAAATGCCTCAATTACATCGTCAATAAATGTAAAACATCTAGTCTGTCTTCCTGATCCATTAATTTCCAATGGTTTGTTTTCTAGAGCATTTTTAGTAAAATAAGAAACTACTCTACCTTCAAGTCTTGGTCCGTATACATTAAATAACCTTACAATTCTATAATCTAAATTAGAATTGTAAGCACTCGCCTGTAAATAGTGTTCTACTAAAGCTTTAGAGGTACTATAACACCATCTTTTCTTTGAAGTTGAACCTAAAATTCTATCATCATCCTCCTTGAAAGGTATTTTATTATTTTTTCCGTAAATTTCAGATGTTGAGGTAAAAAAAATTTTTTTATTATACTTTACACAAAGATCAATTATATCAATTGAAGCAAGAGCAGCAATAGTTATAACTTTTTTTGGATCCGTCATATATTGTGCTGGTTCAGCAATAGATGCCAGATGCAGGACATAGTCAGAAGCATGAATGTGCGCCTCTAGTTTCTCTTTGTTGTTAATTATTGACTCATTATAAAAAGTAAAATTTTCGTATTCATTTAATTTTTTATATTTATCTGAAATATCCATTCCAACAACTTTATGACCGTTTTTTAATAAGTTCTCTGCCCAATAAGAACCAACAAAACCCATAACACCTGTAATAAAATAATTTTTTGTCATTAGTTAGATATTAAGCCATTAGTTAGATATTAAATAGTATTCATTTTTTTTAGATAATTATATTTGACTTTTCAACTTTTCATTAACACAATTGTGAAATTAATCTATAAAAAAATCGATTAATTATAATAAAATGATAATTAACAAATAATGATTTATTTAAAATAAAAATTTTAGATAAATCAAATAGAAAATTAATGTTATACTCAAATCTATTATTAACACTAATAAAAACGTGAAACATGACTTGGAAATTAAATTTTTTAAAACCAATTAAATTATAATCAATTGAGAATATTATATATTTCAAATTCAGTTATTCCTTCAAGAACAGCTAATAGTATACATGTAATGAAAATGTGCCAGGGTTTTGCTAATAATGGACACGAAGTAGTTTTATTAGCGCCAGCTATAAAACATAAATATGAAAAAAACGTAAATGATATTTATGAATTTTATGGAGTAAAAAGAAAATTTAAAATAATTAAATTATGGTATCCAAATTTTTTAGGAGGAGCTTTATTTTATTCATTAGCAATTTTCTTTTATATATTAAATAATAAAAATTTTAATTTAGTTTACGGGAGATTTTTATATGGTTGTTATGTTGCTGCATTGTTGAAAAAAAAAGTAATTCTTGAAGAGCACGGATCAATGACTGACACAAAAAAACATGTATTATTAATTTTTAAAAAACTTTTAAAAAATAAATATTTTGAAAAATTAATTGTCATATCTGATGCATTAAAAAACATATATTTAAATAAAAAATTTCTGCAGGAGTCTAAAATTGTTGTTGCTCACGATGGCGCAGATGAAGTGTTCGACTTTGATGTTACTGCAAATCTTCTTGGAGATAAAAATAGCTTAAAAATAGGATATGTAGGACATTTATATAAAGGTAGAGGAATTGAAATTATCATTGAATGTGCAAAGAAAATAAATGATATGACATTTCATATAGTGGGTGGAAATTATAAAGAAATCGATTATTGGAATAATTTTTTACAAAATTTAGGATTGGATAATATTTTTTTTTATGGCTTTAAGACTCCCAATGAAACATTAAAATATAGAAATTCTTTTGATATTGTTTTAGCTCCTTACACAAAAAATGTCTCTGTTATGGAGGTAAAAGGTAAAAATCAGTTAGAAACAAGTCAATTTATGTCACCATTAAAAATTTTTGAATATATGTCACATAAAAAACCAATTATAGCATCTGATTTGTCGGTAATAAGAGAGGTATTAAACGAAAAAAACTCTATTTTAGTTGAATATAATAATATTGATTTGTGGGTAAGTTCTTTAAATAGATTAAAAGACTTTAATCTAAGAAAACAGATTGCAGCAAATGCTTTTAATGATTTTAAAAACTATACTTGGAAAAAAAGAGCACTTTCAGTTCTATAAATATACAAATTAGTAATTTATTTAAAAAATTATATAAAATTTTGAAAGAGGTATTTTAATAATAATTTGGTCATTACTTAATTGTTTTATAAATTTTAAGATTGTTATTTCGTAATCGATAAATATAAAGTTATATATTTATTAATTAAATTAAATTTAATATATGTCTTTAAGACCAAAACATTTTGGTAAATATTTATATATTGGATGTGGTAACCATAGAATGTCAATGTTTACACATGCAGATATAAATCTTGGAAAAAATAAAAAAGGCAATCCAGATATATTTTGTGATATAACTAAACATATTCCATTACCTAATAACCATGTAGATTTAATTTTCTCCAGGGGCACAATGGAACACCTGATCTATTCTGAATTTATTAATTGTTTACTTGAAAACTATAGAATACTTAAAATTGGAGGTGCTGTAAGAATGTCCCTTCCTGATTTTGATGTAACGATTCATAATTATATGAATAATTTAATCGATAAATACCATAATGATGAAATGGAAAAGTGGGATTTGTATCATAGAATGCCTCGTAACGGTGTAGCAGAAAACTTTATCAATAGAATGTTATACCACGATCATTTTTACCTACATAATTTTCATACTGTTTCGAAAGCATTAACAAAGTGTGGTTTTATTAATATTAGAAAAGTGAATCCAGGTGAGACAATTGCAAAAGAGATTTCTGAAATTTTAAAAGAAGCTGAAGGAAAATCTGATGGACAAATTTTAGATGGGCAAATTTTAATTGAAGCACAAAAGGGTCCAAATCCACCAACCTTGAGGATGCTTAAGAAACCTTTACCTAATAACTTTATTTCAAAATTTTTAGCAAAGTATTTTAACATTAGGATAACTGGTTTTGATAAACGACAGGGAATTTTCCCAGAAAAAAAGTGGTTTATTGAAAAGAAAGTGATGTTTTATCAATATTTTAAAAAAAACTTCTAAATAATTTAAAAAATAAATAATAATATTTATTTTATAGATTAATAATAAAAAAACTATTTTGAGACCTTTTTATTTATTTTTAGATATGTTGGAATCATTTTGACTAAAAAAATAACACTATTAATTAGTTCTTTAGCCGGAGGAGGCTCAGAATCTGTTTGCGTAACTCTTGCAAATAGTTTTGTAAACCATGGATGGAAAGTGGATTTGATAGTATTAAACTTAAATAATGAGGTATTTTTAAATTATTTATCAAAAAAGGTTAATTTGGTAATTCTAAAAAAAAAACATGCCCGATATTCATTTTTCTCTTTGTTGAACTATATTTTTAAAAATAAAAATAAAGTATTTCTAGTATTTAATTATGAATTAACAACAATTTTAGTAATTTTAAAAATTCTGTTTAAACTTAAGATAAAAGTCATTTCAAGAAATTCTAACACCTTGTCAATTAAACTAAAAAAATTTAAAGAACAGAGTTTTTGGTCAAAATATTTGGTTCTTAATTTGATTAAATTTTTCTATAAGAAGACTGACTATATAATTAATCAATGCAATGGAATGCAAGATGATTTGATAAAATTATATTCACAGCTAAATGAAAAATCTAGCGTGATTTCAAACCCAATCACAGTAAATGCAGAAAATTATTACAATAACTATGATTTTAAAAAAATTAACAAAAAAAATTATCTATTATGCGTGGGAAGACTTGAAAAACAAAAAGCTTTGCATTTGGCTATCGATGCATTTGCCAAAATTAAAAATGAAGTTCCAAATCTACGTTTAAAAATTGTTGGTCAAGGAAGTCTAGAAAAAGTGCTAAAACAACAAGTTATAGATTTAAACATACAAAATATTGTTGATTTTGAAGGTTTTCAAAAAAATTTAATACCTTATTATTTGCATGCACAAGCAACAATCCTTACTTCAGTATATGAAGGGTATCCGAATGTATTAATAGAGTCTATTGCATTAAATACCCCGGTTGTATCTTTTAATTGCCCGAATGGTCCTAGTGAGATTATTAAAGATGGTATAAATGGTTATTTGGTAAATTACATGGATAATGATGATTTAAAAAAAAAAATCTTAACCCTACTAAATAAAAAATTTAATCGTGAAGACTTGAAAAATTCATTAGAAAAAAATCAAATTAAAAATGTTATTAAAAAGTATGAAAATATAATCAATACTTACTTATAATTTACAAGGAATTAAAAAAGTAAAATTATATGGTTTATTTTATATTCATATAAATTAAATTATTTAACTTTAT
>PAFF01000066.1 GCA_002704045.1 Fidelibacterota bacterium | reverse complement strand
TAGTTGAATATTTTGACCTACTTTATTAAAGTAGAAAACAAATTCATTTAACATTGATCCACCATCAAACATCATCCCATCACCTGATTGTCTGGTCATATTACACATATATAACTCATTGAGTTGGTTTGATTTAACTTCTAGGTATGCAATATTTTTATCCTCATTATAAAATACATTAAACAAACCTGGGATTTGTTTCATGTCTTTAACATTATTAGCAAAGGAATTTTTATTTTCTTTCTTGCTATCTTTTTTAACATCGGTATCCTTCTCCTCATTTTGTTTTAATGAGGAATTATCCTTATTAATATGATGTTGGTCAACTCCTTGCAAAGTAGCTAAAACAAAAAATACGTTTAAAATACTTAATCTTTTCATTAAAACTCTCCTCTTAAATTTAAATGCTAATAATTTGATTTCTTTTGGGTCCTGTAGAAATAATTTTAATTGGCGTTTCTAAAATATTACTTAATAACAGTACATATTTCTTCGCATTTTCTGGCAAATCCTCAAAAGATTTTTTACCATATGTTGATTCATTCCAACCAGGAAAATGTTGAAAAACTGGCTCTACTTCATTCAAATAATATTGAGCTTCAGAAAAATTTGAATATTCTTTTCCTTTTATTTTGTATGAATTACAAATCAATACTTCATCAAATTCATCTAATATATCCAACTTTGTCAATGCAATTTTTGTGAATCCATTTAGTTTACAACTGTATCGCGCAGCTACGGCATCAAACCAACCACATCTTCTTGGTCTTCCTGTTGTTGCTCCAAACTCAGAACCAATCTTTCTTAATTTTTCTCCAAAACGATCATTTAATTCTGTAGGGAATGGTCCCTCACCTACTCTTGTTGTATATGCTTTAAAAATACCTATATTTTCATTAACTTGATTACCAGGAAAACCTAAACCAGTTGATATTCCCCCTGAAGTCGGACTTGATGAAGTTACATATGGGTAAGTACCATGATCAATATCCAACATTGTACCTTGAGCACCCTCAATTAAAATATTTGAATTACTTTTATATCTTTCATGCAGTAAATTAAATCCATCTTTAATATATTTAGATATTTTTTCACAACACTCTTTAAATTTATCTAATGAATCTTTAATTTCCTTCAAATCAAAATCATGATTATCATATTGACTAGTTAAATCACTTAATTTAGATTGTATTTTGAGATTTAAGTTACTATGATCTAATAAATCAAAGGCTAATATTCCAGTTCTATTATATTTATCAACATAGGCTGGACCAATTCCTTTTAATGTTGTACCTATTTTTTTTTTAGATTTAGATTCTGAGAACTTATCAATCATTTTATGGAATGGAGTAACTATGTGTGAATTAAAAGCAATATACATTCTATCTTCAACATCAATATTAAAGCTTTCTAATAATTTAATTTCTTCTACTAGTCCAATTGGATCTACAACCATACCATTGCCTAATATACAGTCACAATTCTCTCTAATAATTCCTGAAGGAATTTGATGCAAAACTATTTTTTTATTATTAATGTATACAGTATGTCCAGCATTAGCTCCCCCTTGATACCTAGCAACTAAATCTATATCTCTACAAATATAATCAACAATTTTTCCTTTGCCTTCATCTCCCCATTGACCTCCAATTACAGATACTACTGACATACTTATGTTTCCTTTTTAACATAAAAAGACTCCTAAAGGAGCCTTTTTTAAATATTTTTAATAAAAATCATTAGGCTAATTTGCCAATTTTTGTCCTGCTTTTTTTTCAAAATAAATCATCACAGCACTTGCAACATAAATTGAAGAATATGTTCCTACAAGCACTCCAATAATTAAGGCTAAAGCAAAAAGCTTAATCACCTCACCACCAACAAAATACAACATACATACTACCAATAATGTAGTTAGAGATGTAATAAATGTTCTGCTTAAGGTTTCATTTAACGATAAGTTCACAACAGAATCTAAATTTTCTCTACTATAATTTGTAATATTTTCTCTTATTCTATCAAAAACAACTATTGTATCATTAAGAGAATATCCCACTATAGTGAGAAATGCTGCTATAATTGTTAAGTCAATTTCAAAATTTAAAATTGAAAAAATACCAATTGTGATAAGCACATCATGAATCAATGCTGCTACACTTCCTAAGGCATAATATCTATCAAAACGATACCATATATAAAATAGTATTCCGATCAAAGCAAAAATAATTGCTTTAAATGCGTCTGACCTCAATTCTTTACCAATTCTTGGCCCAACAGTTTCTACGCGACGAACATCAAATTGTGTTTCAAATATGCTTTGTAGATCTGCTATTAAAATTTTAGAATTGTTTTGAGAGTTTTGGGTTCGAAGAATATATTCTTTATTATTTCCGAATTCAATAATTTGAGAAACAGATACAGAACTATTTGCTAATGTTGTTCTCATTTTTGATATATCCATAGGATTTTCAAATTTTATTTGTATTATCGTACCGCCTGTAAAATCAATTGATAATTTAGGTCCTCCATTTAAGAACAGATTAACTAAACCGAAGATGATTAACCCAATTGATAAAACTGTGGTAAATTTTATTTTATTTAAAAAATTGAAATTAGTTTTCTTAAATAGCCTCATTTATATACTCAATGATTTTAAAGTTTTATTTTTTGTCAACGTCATAAAAAAGGTTCTAGTTATAAAAATTGCACAAAACATTGAACTTAATATTCCAATACTTAATGTTACTGCAAATCCCTTGATCGGACCAGAACCTACTCCTAATAGTACTGCTGCAGCAATTAATGTTGTTAAATTCGCATCCAAAATTGTTTTAAAAGCACGATCATATCCAGACCTTATCGCGCCCTTAACAGTTTTGCCATTATCTAATTCTTCTCGGATTCTTTCAAAAATTATTACATTAGCATCAACAGTCATGCCTATAGTTAATATTAATCCAGCTATACCTGGAAGGGTTAGAGTTGCACCTAAGCTAACTAAAACTGTAAGAATAAAAAGTATATTAATGACTAACGCTAAATTTGCTAAAATTCCTGAAAATTTGTAATAAAATATCATAAATATAATCACTAATATGAAACCATACATCATAGCTTTTTGACCAGATTTTATAGAATCTTTACCTAAAGATGGGCCTACGGTTCTTTCCTCAATAATTTGAACTGGAGTTGGCAGCGCACCTGCTCGTAAGACATTAGCAATGTCTTTGGCTTCATCAACGTCATCAAGCCCAGTTATTTGAGTCATCCCATTGGGTATTTTATCTCTTATAACTGGTGCAATAAAAACGTTTCCATCAAGTATAATTGCCACACTTCTTCCGACATTTGCACCTGTTGATATTGACCATTTTTTAGTACCGACAGAGTTCATAGTCAAATTTACAATTGGTAATCCTGAAGCATTGGTACCTGCNGANCCATAATTAGCTGANGCTTCCTGNATGACGCCNCCAGTTAANTCAGATANTCGATTTACATANTATAAATTTCGGAAATTAATTAAACTACCATCCTCTAAATTGACNGAGNTAGCTTTGTTTGCCCATATCAATCTTCCATCATTNGGAATAATATNTTTAATCTGCTGNAATTCTAAAATTGATTTTACAGAATTGTANTCTGATTCTATTACNCCCACACCNCCAGGGAAGGNTTTAAGATAAGCAGAAAANGGTCTNTCCTCCAANAGCTCANCNGATGTTTTNAATAAGTTTAATTCATTNAAATTATCCTCAAAATTATCTTCTTCATCAAATAATCCTTTCAAAACATCTTCAGATNNAGAATCAGTNTTTGCAATTTCAACTTTCTNAGNTTCTTCTTTAGGTATGATCAAATTNTCTTTTAGAATCAATTCATCAATAGANNTAAATAGAGCTTGTTGTTGTTCAATTTCTTTTACTATGCTNAATTCTAATAAAGCTGTACTTTGAATAAGNTTTCTTGCNCTTTCGGGATCTTNAACTCCAGCTAATTCTACAATTATACGACGATTACCNGACTTTTGAATATTGGGCTCAGAAACACCAAATTGNTCAATNCGATTTCTNATNATTTCAAGNACACTNTTTAATGAATTTTCAGTTTGTTTTTTTAATTCATNCAAAACATCTGTATTTCTTGATGAAGAAATNAGNGNNGAATATAGTTTTTTTAGAGGAATAGAATCTTNCTCAATAATATAATTAAATTCATCAAAAAAATCTGTTTGATTATCAATAGATTTTAATTCTGCCTTATTGATAGCANCNAATAGTTCTGGACTTTTATTNTTGGCTAATTTTTTNACTAAATTTGGAACATCTGCTTCTAAAACAACNTGCATTCCTCCTTGGAGATCGAGNCCAAGATTTATTGAATTTTTTGATAGTTNCTCANANGATGAAAAATCATTTTTTTTCATTAATTCTTTATCATCTTCTGATAAAGAAAGAAAATTATANCTTGGCCAAAGTCTGTAAGAAACAAACAANAGCAACAATAGGATTATAAACCATCTAGTGCTAATATTNTTAAACATAATTTNTNGATGAACNAANTTANATATTNTTAAATTATNANNNCTTCAATTTAAATTCATATTATTTGGATAACCAACAATTCATTTATTTTTTTTAAAAAAAAACATTCTATTAAACCGAATTATTGCATATCCATTAAAAATACAATTAATTTANGAGNANATAATATGAAACTATTTGATACTAAAGTCATTGCAATCGCTAATCAGAAAGGNGGNGTAGGCAAAACCACAACAGCTGTTAATTTATCAGCTTATTTTGCNGTTGCTGAAATACCTACTTTNTTGATTGATATGGACCCTCAAGGAAATGCAACTACAGGGCTTGGGATTTCAATACCAAACTTAGAAAAAACTGTTTATGATGTTTTNATTGGTAAAAATGANATAAATGATACTGNAAAAAAGACNGATTTAAAGTTCTTAGATATATTACCATCAAATTCTCAATTAGTAGGTGCTGAAATTGAACTNGTAGGNATGCTGGCAAGAGAAATGATGCTCAAAACAGCAATAGATTCAATGATGGGAAAATATAANTATATNATTATTGANACTCCTCCATCNTTAGGTTTGCTAACAGTTAATGTTTTNATGGCAGCAAATTCTGTTCTTATACCAATACAATGTGAATACTACGCNTTAGAAGGATTATCTCAGTTATTGAATACAATTAGATTAATACAAAAACATAAAAAGAAAACAATTAAAGAAGATTTAGAAATTGAGGGTATTCTAATAACAATGTTTGATAACAGATTAAATTTATCTAAACAAGTAGTTGATGAAGTTAAAGATTATTTTGANGATAAAGTNTACAATACTTTCATTCAAAGAAATGTTAGATTGGGTGAAGCACCTAGCCATGGAAAACCNATTTTATTGTATGATGCAACGTCAACTGGNGCACAAAACTATATGAACCTAGCTTCAGAAATATTAAAAATCAATGCCTAAAAAAGGATTAGGAAAAGGTCTNAAAGCATTAATNCCAGAATATGATTCTGNCAATGAAAANAATCATGNTAACGAAATTCTAATNTCNTCAATAATACCAAACAAAAATCAGCCNAGNTNAGATTTTTCTAGTAAAAATGCGAAAAAAGCNCTTGNAGACCTATCAAATTCAATCAGNGAAAATGGTGTTTTNCAACCTGTTACNGTTAGGCAAATAAAAAATAATAACTATGAGCTNGTTGCAGGAGAAAGACGTCTAAGAGCGTCAAAAATTGCTGGTCTGAAAACTATACCTTGTTATATAATACAAGTTGATAATGAATCTGAAATGTTAGAATTCGCTTTAATTGAAAATATTCAGAGAGAAGGCCTCAATCCAATTGAAGAAGCAGAAAGTTACCTTTTATTAATAGAAAAATATAAGTTATCGCAGTCGCAAATAGCAAAAAAAGTTGGTAAAGGTCGTACAACAATTACAAATTCACTTAGACTATTAAAATTACCAGAAAATATAAAAGAGAGTTTAATATCAGGTCAAATTCAAGCAGGACATGCAAGAACAATTTTAAAACTTAGCAATTCAAAAGATATTAATAATATTTTTGATAAATTAATAGAAAAAAATCTAAGTGTTCGACAATTAGAGGAATTAACTACTGTATTAATTAAAAATAAAAAAAATATAAATAACAAAATAAAAACTGAGGCTTTAAATATAAATTTTGATGAATATGAAAAAAAAATTTCTCAAATTTTTAAGAATAAAGTGAAAATTAAAAATTCAAATGGAAAGTTAATAATTTCTTTTTCGAAAAACAGTAATCACAAAGAAATACTAAGTAAATTAATTAATAGCTAACAATTACATATAAAATTCTAAAAACAAAAGAAATTGAAAAACAACAATTATACATTCTGGATTATATCCGACAATGATTCTTTTAGAAAATCTTTTAATTTATCAGAATTATTTATAAAAGTTNTAGTTGCCATATTTNTTNTAATTTTTATTTTTTCAATTTATGGANTATTNAGAGTGGTTGGAAANGATNAATTGACTAATGAAATTAATGAACTTAAAAAANTNAATAATTTCTCAATTGATGTTGTNAAGGCATTAGGNAATGATAGCTTAATTCATAAATATCCTAGTGAANGTGAGTTAATTAATAACTATTTTAAAAATCTAGATGAAATTAAATCAATGATACCGCCAGTTTCNGGCTATGTAACTCAAGGATTGGATTTAAAAAGTAATTTTNCCCATACTGGAATAGATATAGCTGCAGAAAAAGGAGAAGAAATTTTATCTCCAGCTGATGGCTTCGTTGTTTTTAGTGGCGAAACAGAAGATTTAGGTAAAACCATTATAATTTCACANTCCAANAATTTNTTCTCATTATATGGTCATAATGATAAAAACATTGTNAAGCCAAGAACAGCTGTAAATCAAGGAGATGTTATTGGNTATGTTGGTGAAACAGGNAATACTGATGGTCCTCATTTACACTTTGAATTATGGAAAAATTCTGAAATATTAGACCCAAGAGATTATTTAAATATTTACAAAAAAAAGGACATTTCAACAAATGAAACAAGATAATCAAATAAGTTCAATTTTATCACCAGAAGTAGAAATCACTGGAGATGTAAAAGTAAGTGGTAGTATTTTAATTTATGGTAANATATTAGGAAAANTAGAATCNCAAGGNACTGTCAGAACNGCAAAGGGTTCATACATTAAAGGTAATATATTTGCTAAAGATGCACAGATTAGTGGAAAAGTAGATGGGGATTTAACAGTAAATGAAAAAGTGACTTTAGGAAATAGTGCTTNCCTTACAGGAAATCTTAATGCAAAAGTTTTAATAATTGAAGAAGGTGCTCAATTTGATGGTGTTGTAAANATGATCAAAAAAACAGAACNTACTAAAAACAACTTAGATAATAATAAATAGTTAAATTAAAATGAGCCAATTTNNAANNAATCTTCAAAAAGCCATTTCAGCNTCATCAACACTATTAGGTTCAATTTTANTATTTGGTNTGATTGGATACTATTTGAAATACGANTNTAAAAATGATNTTTGGTTTATTAGCTTTTTAATTTTAGGCTCTAGTATTGGATTGTTCGATCTTTACAAGCAAATTAGTAAATGAAAACTTGATCGGAATNAAAANNANTGATATTTTTTTTTAACCTNGTTATTTCGNCNATATGTATTGTNCCNATAGTTGTATACTTNNTNAAGCCAAAAATGCTCTCCAACAACCATTTTAGAAATCATTTTATTATTTTTATTTCAAAATTATTATTTATTTCAATGTTTATATATATTTTTATTTATAATTTTAGTATCTATAATTATAGGCTATTCATTCTAACTGGATGCTTTAATTTTATCGTTTTTCATTTTATTGAAGGTTTTGTAAGTCAAAAAAAATTANTACANAATGATATTAAANAATAAAAAAAACATTTTGTTTTTGAGTTTATTTTCAACAATTTTTTGTGCTNCAGGCGAATTTACTGGNTGGGGAAATGTAATNTTACACCANGTNGCTGATTCAAAACCTGTTATCATTAATAATNTAAAGTTTTCNAANCACATAATCATGCTTCTTATTTCNGCAGTTNTCACATTTGTTTTAGCTTTTTTGGGAACATCCAAATACCGAAAAAANATTAATTCAAAACCCAGTGGNATNTCNCAAATTTTTGAAATATTAATGGATTTTGTAAATAAAGAGATAGTNATACCAAATATTGGNAAAAGTTATTCTAGAACTTGGACTCCTGTTGCAATGACTTTTTTTGTNTTTATNGTTACAACAAATTTACTTGGACTNATACCTTTTTTTGAATTTATAAAAATTGGNGGNGGTGGTGGATCTACAGCAACAGGAAATTTTGGTGTTACTCTTGGATTAGCANCAATAACTTTCTTTGCAATAATAGTNGCTGGNGTAAAAAAGCANGGTTTTATAGGACACTGGAAAAATATGATCCCNAGTAATGTTCCTNGTCCTGTTTTGTTGATTTTGATACCAATNGAAATNATTGGTATGTTNGTAAANCCTTTTGCATTAATAATGAGATTAGGTGCGAACATGACTGCAGGGCACATAGGTATGGTAGCNATATTTGCTCTACCGATAATTTTAGGAAACGGAGTTNATGTNGCNCTTGGNAACGCTACTTCATTATCTTACAGTGTAGGACTTTTTACNGGTTTNATTGCAGTTTTNTTAAATACNGCAATATATTGTTTAGAAATAATTGTATGCTTGGTTCAAGCNTATGTATTTACGCTATTATCAAGNGTATTTATAGGCATGGCTATTCATGCAGATCATTAATAATAACAAGGAGAAAAAAATGTCATTTTTAAGAAAAACTCTAATAAGTATNATTGGAATATCAGCAGTTTTTGCNGCTAANCCNGGAGCAACATTTGCACCTTTAGGGGCTGGAATAATTGTNATTGGTGCAGCNATTGGTATTGGAATGTTNGCATCTGCTGCTGCAAACGCTATATCNAGACAACCTGAAGCTGCTAAAGATATTAGTGGCGCAATTAACCTACCTCTNTTCTTANTNGAAGGNGTAGCNATTATTGCTTTAGTTGTTTGTATACTTGCAGTAGTTGGATAAACAACTCATGANTAAATTAAAANGTATAATTTATTTATGTAGCTTTNGCTTATTACAAGCTGGTGGTAGTGAAGGAAGTTGGATCAATGACTGGTTAATGCCAAATACTGGACTAACANTATGGTCAATTGTTACCTTTTTAGTTCTGCTAACATTATTAAGATGGAAAGCNTGGGNTCCATTAATGGATGCACTNGATGCTAGAGCNGAACAAATAGAAGANTCTTTAACNAAAGCTGAAAAGGTTTCNGNACAGGCAGAAAAACAAGCATTGAAAAATGAAGAANTTTTAAATGCNGCTAGACNAGAATCTCAACAAATTCTTTCTCAAGCAAGAGAAGCAGGTGATAAACTAAAAATTAAACTTGAAGAAGATGGNAAAAANGAATACGATAATCTATTNGANAAAGCAAAAGAACAAATTGAGCGAGAAAAAAATCGAGCAATTTNAGATTTGAANGATCACGTTTCAAGTTTATCNTTAATAGCAGCTGAAAAAATAATTAATAAATCATTAAAAGATAGTGATCATNCTGAAATCATTANTAATACTATTAAAGATTACGAACAAAACTAATTATTATGTTAAATTTTAATCAAATATCNGAAGCTTTCTTAAATTTTGTTGATAAACAACAAAACAATGAAAGCATAGTTTATGATTTAGTGAAATTTAANCAATTATATAAAAAAAATAATTCACTAAAATCNGTTTTGTTATCAAAAAGAATCAATAAAAATCAAAAAGAAATAGTATTAATGAATTCATTAGATTCTATTATTAATAAATCAGTAATAGCATTTATTATNTANTTGTCAGAACATAATANAATAAAACATCTATCNAAGATATCAAGCCTTATAGAATCAAAACATAAATTAAGACAAGGTGTGATTGATGTTGANTTAATTTCAGCTGTTAAGGTAGANGCAAAAGTTATAGATAGTATNAGTGATTTNGTAAANAAGAATCATTCNAANGAAGCTATTATCAATGAAAAAATTGACAAAANTTTAATAGCAGGNTTAAAACTAAAAATTGGTAATACAATTTTAGATGGTTCNATACNTAACAAATTACAAAAACTAAAAAATAACCTAACAAATAATATTAACTAAAGGAAAAAAATGAATATTGAAATGAATGATATTGCTTTGTCAATTAGACAAGAAATGGAAAAATTCGATACTTCTATTGATGTNGCCGAAGTTGGTGAAGTCATAATGGTTGGTGANGGTATAGCACGTGTAAGTGGATTAGAAAATGTTATGTCATCTGAACTAATAGAATTNCCCAACAATGTAATGGGTATGGCACTNAATTTAGAAGAAGATGAAGTTGGTTTAGTTGTTTTTGGTGATACTCGTTTAGTTAAAGAGGGTGATCTTGCTAAAAGAACTGGTAAAGTAGTAGAAGTACCAGTTGGTAAAGAATTGTTGGGCAGAGTGGTAAATCCTTTAGGTCAACCAATCGATGGTAAAGGTCCAATTAATGCAAAAAACTCANTACCCGTTGAAAGGAAAGCCCTNGGTGTAATGCAAAGACAACCTGTNACTCAGCCTTTACAAACAGGTTTAAAAGCAATNGACAGTATGGTTCCTGTTGGAAGAGGACAANGAGAACTAATTATTGGTGATAGGCAAACTGGGAAAACAGCTGTAGCAATTGATGCAATTATAAACCAAAAGTCAACACANGATACAGATTCTCCNGTTTATTGTATATATGTTGCTGTTGGNCAAAAAGCGTCNACTGTTGCAACAATTGTTGCTGAGTTAGAAGAAAATGGTGCAATGGAATANACAACTGTAGTTGCAGCAAATGCTTCAGATTCAGCACCTCTTCAATTTATTGCACCTTATTCTGGATGTGCGATGGGTGAATTTTTTCGTGATAATGGTCAACATGCTCTTATTGTTTATGACGATTTATCAAAACAAGCTACAGCCTACAGACAGATGTCGCTGGTTCTTAGAAGACCCCCTGGAAGAGAAGCTTTCCCAGGTGATGTCTTTTATTTACATAGTAGATTATTAGAAAGAGCCTCAAAACTATCTGATAGNGAAGGTGGTGGTTCTTTAACAGCNTTNCCAATAATTGANACTCAAGAAGGTGATGTTTCAGCCTATATTCCAACAAACGTTATTTCAATAACAGATGGACAAATATATTTAGAAACAAACTTATTTAATTCAGGNATNAGACCTGCAATTGATGTTGGATTATCAGTTTCTAGAGTAGGTGGTGCTGCTCAAATTAAAGGTATGAAAAAAGTTGCTGGTACGCTCCGTTTAGATTTAGCTCAATATCGTGAACTAGAAGCATTTGCAAAATTTGGATCTGACCTAGATAAAAATACACTAGCTCAATTNACTCGNGGTGAAAGAATGGTAGAAATTCTAAAACAAAACCAATANGTNCCNATGGATACAGAAAAGCAAGTTGCAATTATTTTTTCTGCTGGTAAAGGCTTACTTGATGATATTCCTGCAAATAAAGTTAGAGAATTTGAAGCTNCAGTTTTAGAACATTTAGAAAATAATCATAAAGATTTATTAGATTCTATAAAAACCAGTGGAGAAGTTAGCGATGATGTTGGAGCTAAGCTAGACAATGAAGTTAATGATTTTAAAAAAGGTTTTTTATCCTAATCAATGGCAAATCTAAAAGACATACGTAATAGAATCAAATCAGTTAAAAGTATACAGCAGGTTACAAAAGCAATGAAAATGGTTGCAGCAGCAAAAATGAGGCGAGCTCAGGAAAACATGGAACAAGCCAGACCGTATACATTTAAAATGGAAGATATGCTAANTAATTTAGTTTCTGAANTTAACAGTGATTTANTACCTGTTTTGGAGACTAGAAGTGAGGTTAAAAAAAAATTATTTGTAATTGTCACAGCTGATAGAGGAATGGCAGGAGCCTTTAACACAAACATAATAAAAACTGCTCATAAAGCAATTGATGAACTTGGAAAAGATAACTCTGTATTATTATGTATAGGTAAAAAAGCTCACACTTATTTTAAAAACCGTAACTACGATATAAAAAAATACTACATCGATTTTTGGTCAGATTTAAAGTACCAAGATGCAATCGATATATGTAATTATATCAAGAAGCAATTTTTAGATTTTTCAGTTGATCAAGTTGAAATAGTTTACAATGAATTTGTAAATGTTGGTAGACAAGAAGTTAAAAATAAAATCTTTCTACCGCTAGAAAATAAATCAAAAAATGAAAAATCTAATGAAATGTCAGATCGTATTTTTGAACCTTCAAAAGAAATTGTTTTAAAAACCTTGGTACCAAAGTACTTAAATACTCAAATTTGGCAATTTCTATTAGAATCATATGCATCTGAACAAGCCGCAAGAATGTTAGCAATGGAAAATGCGACATCTAATGCACAAGACATGATTAAAGATTTAACATTACAATTTAACAAAGCCCGTCAAACAGCAATTACAACAGAAATGTTAGAAATTGTTAGTGGAGCCGAGGCACTAAGCTAAAAAAGGATATATTTATGTCATCACTAGGAAAAGTTTCACAAGTTATGGGTGCTGTTGTTGATGTCTCTTTTGAAGATGGTCAACTTCCAAATATAATGAATGCTCTTGAAATTGATAGAGAAAATAATGATAAATTAGTACTTGAAGTTGCTCAACATTTGGGTGATGGTAACGTTCGAACTATAGCAATGGATTCTACAGATGGTCTTGTTAGAGGAACAAAAGTTTCTGATACAGGAAAACCAATTTCTGTACCTGTAGGTCAAGAAACCTTAGGAAGATTATTTGACGTACTTGGAAATACTATTGATCAAAAAGGTGAAGTAAAAACAACAAAAGTGTCACCAATTCACAGATCAGCACCAAGACATGAAGATCTAGCAACATCTAAAGAAATTTTAGTTACAGGAATTAAAGTAGTTGATCTTATGGAACCCTACACAAAAGGTGGAAAAACAGGTCTTTTTGGTGGAGCTGGTGTTGGAAAAACTGTTTTAATTCAAGAATTAATTAGAAATATTGCTACTGAACATGGTGGATATTCAGTTTTTGCCGGTGTAGGAGAAAGAACTAGAGAAGGTAATGATCTGTATGCTGAAATGACAGAATCAGGAGTTATTAATAAAACAACTATGGTGTTTGGACAAATGAACGAGCCACCTGGAGCACGTTTGCGTGTTGCATTGTCAGGTTTAACAATGGCAGAATACTTTAGAGATGATGAAGGAAGAGATGTATTATTATTTGTTGATAATATTTTTAGATTTACGCAAGCTGGATCGGAAGTTTCCGCATTATTAGGTAGAATGCCATCAGCTGTAGGTTATCAACCAACATTATCAACGGAAATGGGTGATTTACAGGAGCGTATTACATCAACAAAAAAAGGTTCTATAACTTCTGTTCAAGCTGTTTATGTTCCTGCAGATGATTTAACAGATCCAGCACCTGCTACAGCATTTGCTCATTTAGATGCAACATCAGTTCTTGAACGTAAAATTGCAGAGTTAGGAATATATCCTGCTGTTGATCCACTTGCATCAACTTCTCGTATTTTGGACCCAAGAGTGATAGGTGATCGACATTACAATGTTGCTAGAAACGTGCAATCAATTCTGCAAAAATATAAAGATCTACAAGATATAATCGCTATTTTAGGAATGGACGAATTATCTGATGAAGATAAACTGACAGTTTCTAGAGCTAGAAAAATGCAAAAATTTATGTCACAACCATTTTTTGTTGCAGAGCAATTTACTGGTACAGAAGGTAGATATGTATCTCTTGAAGACTCAATTTCAGGTTTTGAAGCCATATTAAATGGTGATGCTGATGAATGTCCTGAAAATGCTTTTTCTTATGTCGGTTCAATTGACGAAGCGTTTGATAAAGCTAAAGGTATGTAATGAATAAAACCTTTAAAATTGATATTGTAACACCAACAAAAACAATAAAAGAAGAAAATACCGAATATTTTAGAGCTCCATCCCATGATGGTTTATTTGGTGTAAAGTTTGGACATGCTGATGCAACAATTTCCCTTGATATTGGAGAAATTAAAATTGTCAAAGAAGGAAAAGAAAAATTTTACTCATCGAGTGGCGGTTTTGTTGATATAAGAAATAACACTGTAGAAGTATTGGTTGAAACAATTGAATTTTCATCAGATATTGATTCAACAAGAGCTCAAAAATCTCTTGATAGAGCTAATGACAGATTAAAAGATAAATTAATGGATGAAAAACGAGCATATATATCGCTTCAAAAAGCCTTAAATCGATTAAAAGTTGCTAAAAGATAACAATTTTATCTGACTATATCAGACGCATTTACAAATTTATATCCTAATTTTTTCAATCTAGGTATTTCATCTTTAAGTATATCATAGGTATGTTTTTTAACGTGACCTATGCCAATTGCAACATCCATTTCATGAGATAAATCTACAAGTTTTTTTAAATTTAATCTTATACTATCTGGATCATCAAAATTATCTAGAAATACTTGTCTTACTTCAGTTTTAACTCCATTTTGTCTCATAATCATGAAAGCTTTACTATTTATTGTTGTGTAGCTATCAATGAAAAATTTATCTATTTTTTTTAAAGATTTAGCAATACAGGTCATCAAATGAGTATCAGATGTAGCTTTAGACCCCTGATGATTATTAATACCATCTGCATAAGGGATCTCTATAAAAGCACTTTTTATTTTTTCATTCACTTGTTCATAGTTTAAACTACTTGTTAAAATATATTTATTATCTTTGTTACGATTTTTGTCATATGCTTCCATAGGCATATGTATTAGTGTTTCAAAACCATATTTGAATGCCATATGAGCTATATCTTCTGTATAATCATAACCCGGAATAATGGACATAGAAAAATCATTTGGTAATGTAAGAAAATCCATATGTAGATCATTTTCTGAATAACCAAAATCGTCAATTATTATACAAAGTTTGCCTTGAACTATTTTTTCTTGATTATCGGTATAATAAGATTTATTATAAATGATTATAATTAATAAGAAAATAGCAAAAGTACTTAATAGATATTTTGTTTTTTTCTTAATAATCTAAAAGTACCAAACTATATCTAAGTATCTAGATATATCAAATACAGTATTTTTATGGGAGGTTATACCGATATTAATTTTCCATTGATTAAATCTATATGATGATCCAAAACCATAAAATAAATCATTATTGTGTTGAGTTAAACCTAAATTTAAACTCATCATACTAAAAGATTTATTAATACCAATTTTAAATATATTATCATTATTTTTATCATAAATTAAATCAGATACAATTACCGAGTTTATTAAAGGTTCTAAGTAGGAAATACCAAATCCGTATCTTGATGGCATTGATGTTTTTAATCCTTCAGATACTTCATAACCGAAATTATTTAAATTAAAACCAAATTTAATATTTTTTTTATATTCATATGTAATTCCAAAATTCGCTGTTATACCATACATGAATTCATTATACAATTTTGAAAAATTCAGTTTAAATAAATAAGCAATGTCAAATTTATTTAATTTATAACCAGTACAATAACTACTTGAAATCCAACTAGTAGAAAATTTACCTAATGGTTGATCAGATGGATTTTCTCCATATAACTCAATATCATCTACACCTAATGATTGAATAGAAAAGTATTTTGGTACATTATTTTTGAACCATAAAATAGAAATCTCATTACCTGGAATTTGACCTAGCCAATTAAAACCAGAGAATCTTATTGACTTACTATTCTTAGTCAAAATCGATGTTGGATTTATCCAAACATCATTTGAATTAGCAATACCTGCTCCAGTTGAACTAGCTGAAAGAGCTGAGGTTGGTATATTTAAGGCCTCTAAACCAATTGCTTTTAATGTATGTATTATAAAAAATATTATTATGTATTTTTTATTCAAAATTTTATTCTCCAACTAAAGTTATGGCTTATTCCTTCTTTTTCATGACCTGGATCTATCGCATAATCTAATAAAATTGTATAGTATTTTATTATTGGAATACTCATTCCAAATCCACTTGATAATTTATCAGATTTAAGTCCTATCCTAAATTTAAACAATTTATTAATTTCATATTCAATACCAAACCTATATAATAAACTTTCTTTAGACATTCTAAATGAAATTTCATTATTATTTTGAGCATATATGCCTGAATTATATTCATTTTCATTTTTTACTATTGGTAAAATTGAAATATCACATTGTGCAACGACAGTAAAAGACTTACTATGCAAATGCTTAAAACCCAATGAAAGAATTTTTGGTACATATATTGAATAATTCTTTTCTGTATCTGAATATTTCCACCTATTTTTACCAATTAAATTTTTTAAACGAATCCCTATTTTAAAATTATCAGAATTTTTATATAAAAATCCAAGGTCTATACCAATACCATTATCACTAATATCTCTGAAGTATATATCACCAACGTTAATCAAAAAAGACTTAGACATTTTAAAATTTAAACCTAATTTGAAATTTTCTGTAAAATTTATTGCAAAAGTTATTATTCCGTAAATTTTAGAATTAGAAAAATTTTGTGTTAAATCACCAATTTGATCTCTTCCTATAATATTTTTTGTTCCTGATCTATAAATAGCAATACCTAAACCAGCCTTAGGGGGTAAATGCATATTATAAACATAAGTTTGAATAAATCTATCAAGTGACATTGAAAAAAAAGAAATTCCAATTTCACGTTCTTTAACATCAGCGATTAATGCTGGATTGGAAAATTGACTAAAACCTGAATTTTGAGATGCAATTAACGCACCCCCTAATGCAAATTCCCTAGCATTTGAACCGTAACGTGTTTCAGATCCAGAGTAACCACCAATAATATCTGATTTTAATAATGATATATTAGAAGCAATTAAAAAGATTAATATAACAAAATTTTTATACATCAATCGATTACCATTAACTTGGTCCATTTAGTAGTATTATTATTTTTTAATCTACAAAAATAAACTCCATTAGCAACTTTGTATCCATTAAAATTTTTGCAATCCCAAAAAAATTCACCAGTTTTATTATACAGCTCATTTTCAAATAAAATTGGATTTTTGAGATTAATAACTTCTTCCATTGAAAAATTAAAAATATCTAATTTTGCATTAGATGTATAATTTTCAAAAGCAAATCTTGCATAACTATTTGTAGGATTAGGATATACATAAAATGATTCAATCAAATTATTTTCATCTTGATATATTTCATCACCAATATTCCTATAAATGGTCCAATCTAATCCTGAATTTTCTGTTTTAGCTAATCCATCAGGTGTACCAACCCACAATATTTCATTTGTTTCATCTAATATAATAGAAGAATATACAATAGGCGTCAAAATTAGCTGCCCGTCACTTCCAATAATATTAGGGAATACAGCCCAGTTTTCACCATCAGTTGACTTCCACAAACCTTCTTCTGATGAAGCATATATTATACTGTTATGTATAAAAATATTATAAAATTTAATATTTAATTCTTCTAGTTGATAAGGAACATCCCAAGTTATCCCACCATCATCCGAATAACTAAGAGCATTTCTTTCAATTCCACCTGTTGACCAAGTAATAGCCCAAATTCTATTATTATCAACTTGGTAATTAAAACCTATTATCCAGTTACCAGAAAATCCATGATTTAATGAATTAAAATGTTCCCAATCAATACAATTAGTATTCTGATCTATAATTCCTTTATTTATACCACCAGCTGTACCTACCCAAATAGTAGAATCGTTATGAGAAAAAACAGAAAAACCTTTATGATTATGAGATCCACCATTAATTGGATCGTTTGGATTTAATTCATAGTCTTGTGTATTAATAAAACCACATTTTAAAATTGACTGATTATCCATTGGTAAAGGAATAGATTCCCAAGGATTAAAATTATCATCAGGCAATCCTAATTCGATATTTTGAAATTTAAATCTTCTGATCCCACCAGCCCAACTAGCAGAATATATATAATCACCTACAATAGCTAAATCGTATGTTATATTATTGATTTGTGTTGTGACAGCTAATTGATTTAAATCTTGACCTCCCCAGCTCATTATCTGATATTTACTATTTCCATCAGGTATTGGATCAACAGGTTGATTTTTATAGTTCCACGATTCACCATTATTTAAAGAGTAACCTATTCCTGTTCCAGAAGGATAAGTTTCAGAGGCGATCTCAATACTTTGACCTCCAGATACAACAATAATATATGAATCATCTAATTGTTTAGCAATAACAGATGGATTGCTTCCATATGGTAAAGAGTCACTTTTGAAAGACTTGAAAGAGTAACTACCATCTAAATCTAAGTACCCCAATCCTCCAGATGTACCAAAAAATAATTTATTATGTCCTAGTCTAATATCAACAATTTGGTTACTTGGTAAACCTAATTCAATATTATCAGTTTCATTTCTATAAATATTATTGATTTCATTAGTATCGTCGAACGATAATTGAGTTGGAAGCATTGAAAATAAAAATTGAAAATATAAAAAGATATAAAAAAAATTATTATTCACAAAATATATCTCCTATACAATCAGGATCATCACAATCAATATTCCCATCGCCGTCTTCATCAATATTATTTGAACAGTCACTTTCTTCTAAACAATTTATATTTTCTATACAATCATCTGGACATTGACTACATTCATAATATGGTGATTCTTCACTACAAGTACTATCACCGCAAGATAAAATTTCAACAACAATTTCATCATTATTTTGAATAGATTCTCCAACTTTATCTTGAATTATAAACTTAAATAACACAGGTCCATATCCTCCACAATCATTTGAGGGCCTTGTTGGAATTGATGTTTTATAAACTATTGTAGAATCATTTAAGACTGAATCAGGCTGTAAAATCCAGGATGGATCAGTTTGATAACCTAAATATTCTTCTGGTGATAAAACGTAATGATCACATTCTTCTGTATACGAGTAATCCTTTGTAAGAAAATCTGAATTAATTAAATATAGTGCATGATCAATATCTTCAATTCCATTTCTATCCATAATCGTAATATTAATATCAAGTGTATCCCAATTTGAAATACCTAAATAAAAAATAGATGGATATTCGATTTTAATAATTTCGGGAATGAAATTTTCTTCGAAGTTTATTATACGATTTTCTATTAGTAATTGATCATTACCTGATATAATATTTTCAAGATAATAGTTTTTCCCATATTGAAAATTATTTAGTGAAAATTTGATTGAATATAATCCATCATTTGGTATTATGTCACCATCTAAACCCAGATCATTTATATTCAAAGTATCAATTAATCCACCATCATCTGAAAATAATGATGTAATAGATGTTACTTTATTATAATTAATTATTTTTAGTTCTATATAAATTGAGTCACTTTCAAGAGAATAATTTGTACGAAAAGATTCTATATATATAATTTGACTATCACTTGAATTAAGAGGAATATCACAATTGTAGAAAAACAACATAAATATAATTAGGATTTTATGATTCATTTGATACCTTTAATGCTATCCATTCATCTTTTCTTAAATGTTGATTCACTTTGAGATTATTTTTTTCACAAATTTTAATTATAAAGTCATAATCATCATTTAATAAACCTGTTAAAATAATTTGACTTTTTGAACTTTTTAAATTGGGAATCAATTTTAAAATGATATTTTTATTTATATTAGCAACAATAATATCATAATCATATTTATCCCACATTAATACATCGTAGTGATAAAAATCTATTTTATTTTTAAGATTATTTATTTTGACATTATATTGAAAGTTTTCAATACAATCCTGATCAATTTCAACCGCATCTACATTCTTAGCTCCAAGCATTTTAGAAGTTATAGCAAGTATACCACTTCCTGTACCTAGATCCAAAACTGATGATGATTTTGAAATCATTTCTTCTAATAATTTTATTGCTAAAAATGTAGTCTGATGATGACCAGTTCCAAACGCCATTCCAGGCTCTATTCTAATAGTAACTTCAGATTTCGTTTTTTTGTCCCAACTTGGAATAATTATTATTTTTTTTCCTATTTTGACTGGACAAAAATTATCTTTCCATGATAAATGCCAATTTTCTTGTTCTAATAAGGTAATATTCCAATCAAAATTTAACTTTTGATTATATAATTTCAAATGATGATTGACTTTATTTTTCATATTATCATTAAAGTAAATACTAGTAAAATTATCATTTATCGTACTACCAATAGATTCATTATTAAAATAAGCCATTAAAATATCAATGTCTTGTTGATTTCCATATAATTTTAATTCAATCCAATTCTGTTTATTCATTATTGATTATCTTCCATAAAAATTAGAGTAGTTACAACATTCCCAACCATTTCTAATGTATTCTTTGAACAGTTTTCTGGAATATCACTTAAAGTATGCCAATAATTTGTATCTGCATTTGGGTATTCAAAATCTATAATATCAATAGATGGTATACCAGAATTTAAATAAAGGACTCTATGATCATCATAAACTGCTTGACCTATTTCTCTTTTAAATTGATGATATCCTAAATCATTTGCAATATCCCATACTATATATACTAGTTCGGGTGCTTGTTTAAGTGAAAAAAGTTCCATTGGGAAACTTGGCTCTTTATCTGCAACCATATCAAGACATATTGCATACCTTGGTAAAGGTAGGGGCATATTTTTTGTAAATTCAAGTGTTCCTAAACCAAAACCATTAATATCACCAGATTGACCCATATCTTCACCATCAAGAAAAAGTAAATCAACACCAATATTATACAAGGAGTTTTTGGTTAACATATCAGCCAATACCATTAAAATTGCAATACCACTTGCACCATCATTTGCACCTAAGATTGGTAAATTTCTGTTTTCTTTTATTGGGTCCTTATCTGCTATTTCTCTAGTATCCCAATGAGCCATAAACATAATTCTATTCTCTCTTTCAGGATAAAATCTAGCCATATAATTTGTTAGCTCTAATTGAAAATCCTTATAAGGATGTTTTATTTTTTCATCCATAATTTCTAACTTATGTGATTTAGTGATTAAATAATCTTCAAAATACTTTTTTGTTTTTAAATGTCCTTCACTACCAGGATATCTTGGACCAATTTCACATTGTTCTAATAAAAATTGAAAAGCCATATCTCCACTAAAAAATGGTGTATTTTGTGTAAAAAGACAACTTATAAAAAAAATAATAATCTTCATTTTATCCTTGAATTTTTATTTTAATTGAAAAACCAAAATCTCTTTCAGTTCTCTTTCCAGAGGTTAAATTATCAATAAACTTATAATCAAAATGCAGACCACCATTTACCCATCTTGTGAAAGAATATGTTAACTCTGGTCTAATACTTATATTTTTTGTATTATCAATCTGTGAAGAATCATCATTTGGTTGAACTTTAGTTTTTATACTATTATCATACGACATTCTCAATTTAAATGTTATATCATTCTGTATATCAAAATCTCTAAAAAAGAAAATAGGAATATATAATCCTCCTTGTTTGCTATAAGATACATCAGATGTAATTGTATTTGATAATAATCTTTCAGTAGTTCTACTAGTACCTCTATCATTTTTTATCGATAAAGTTTGACTAAAAGTACTACTGATATTGATAGGATTTTGTCCTTTTAATTTAAAATTCAAGCCAATTAATGGTTTAAACTGATGTAAATATTCTTCACTTTGAATACCTGTTTCATTTTCTGTTTGACTTAATTCCCCTTTGTATGCGTGAGTTAAAGTTATATTATTAAATATTTTATTTATCAAAGGTAACTTATGTAATCCAGACCAATTTAAATCCCAATTAGGTATAGGAACATTTCTTCTATTTATNCCAGGTAGAATNTCATCNCCTCTTAAACCTACTGGTAAAACAGATTTTAATTTAGTGATAGTAATAGAATTATTTTGTTGTGTAGTGGTAGTTTGCTTATTGATAAAATTAAATTTTAATACTATACCNGATAATAAATTTAAGCCACTTGTTAANGATAGATCTCTGCTAANTTTGTTTACCCAAGATTCAGTTATATTTTGAGCATTGTTAATTCCAGATAAATTAGAAAAATTNGTACCAAAAACTTCATTTTGCATAGAATACAAACCAAATCTNTAAAAATAATCTGGCATCTGATTTGATAATAANCCAGATTCTGAATTATTAATTGTAATTGAATAGGATGCACTTATTGGAGATAATCGAGTTGCTATTTTATGAAAAGGATTAATTANAAATCTTATATATTTATTTTGTANATTAAAATTTCTTTTGTTNGATTTNTTTCTATTTCTATTCCTTCCTGGTCTCGAATTTGATGAAGTACTTGCANTNTTCTCTGGTGTATANAANGTCTCAATGAAATCTTTNGTATTAAAATTTAAACTAGACTTTAATGTGTTGTCAGAGGCAATAGTAGAATAGTCATCTGCTACTTTTAATCCCCANGAAAATTTTGAATTATAAGTAAACGTTGGTCTCAACCATCTGAGTTTATCCATTGATAAAGTATTAGAAAGTTGTTCACTCATGTTTGTNACTAAACCAGGATTTAATTTTTCAATAGCTTCTATTCTAGCATCTCTACTATTTTTAAATTCAATTAAATCACTTTTNATATTTTTTGAATAGCTACTTGTTAATGAGTTTGTAAATTGATAAGTAATAGAAAAATCTCTAATTAAATCAAAACCTTCCGTAAGATTCTCTTGACCATTTCTATANAGCTTAGTATTTGTATCTTCATTAAATTTCATATTAGATTGAATTTTCTTAGGCGACCAAAATAGTTTTGATTCAGACAAAGTTTTTCCTATTAATGGTGCTGATTCTATAAATTTTAAAGGTCTCCAATAATTTTCATTACTAAATTGATATGAATATGCTAAGTTTAANGAATAGGATTGACTTATNCTGCTTGCTACAGATAAATCTGAACTCTTTCTATATGANGCAGANAAATTAGTACTAAATTTNTCNAGGGTATATTTNAACCACCACTTATCNGATCTAGNGGTTTTTTTAAAGGANGTNGACATTGAAATTGATTCGCTCATCGTTNTGATTGAATCTGGAGCATTAGATACTTCACCCACTAATATATCTGTACCAGTCCTATATTTTGGAGTTGATATTGAAGTGGAATAATTNATACTTATAGGTGTTTTTATACCCCATTGTGCNGGTAAAATCTTATCAGGATTAAAACTTGAATTAAATGANATTTTATCAGTNGTCGTTCCAGANCCTAAACGTTCTTGAAGNGTTCTNAATTCTGCTTCTCTCCTNTCNAAAGAAGAATTNAATGATAAAANATCAGCAAAATTAATATCAGTTTTAATNCTANAGGCCTGACCTTTNGTCCTTTTTACATCAGTAAATCTCATTTCATTTATTAAAACACTTCCATAAACTGATGAAATAGAATCAATGTTATGAACACCTATNATAATTTGATTTATTCTGTCAATTGATGGATCNCCTTTAATATTTATTTTTTCATATGNTGTTCCNNANCCGGANTCCCAAAACCAAACATCATTTTCAATATCATAACCCTTNTAATCATTTGGATCATCNTAAATTANATTNTTATTAAAATCTTCAAATNATTCTCCATNGTCATATTGAAAATTACNTTCAGTNCCTTCANCNNNATCCCATTGTNCATTTAAATTNTCGTCAANNTAGTTATCTCCATTAGGATCATTTAAATTACATTNNATACAATTATTTTGNTTCCAATAAATTTGACCACAAACTAAAATTTCATTATCNTCTACAGGAAAATAAAGCTCATTAAAACCNATTGATGTATCNATTTGTTCAGAATCNATTAAATCATTTATNATATCTTCATAAGTAAATAAATTACCTGTNGAACCACCNCATCCATTTTCATATTCATTAATAGTGCTATCAATNCCAATATCTTGATATGTTTCCAAATTATAAATNGTTTCTTTTTTCTTNGATATTTTACCAAGATTAATATCAATAAAATTATTTGGATTAGCCCAAAGATTTGTNTTTTCTATTGAAACAGGCTTTACAACNTCATAGTAATTATNATTATCTAAACCAAATTGAAAAATAAGTTGGACTGTTGTATCATTTTGAGTCCAAACATTATCATCNAAATTAGGTATACCATGAACATGCATTTTTAGTTTNTCATANATGAAAAAACTATTTTTTTTATCATTTGATAAAGATTCAAATGATCGTTTTATAGCTAATGTACTTAATGGATTAATCCCAGAATTATTAAAATCTAATACTAAGGCTTGTTCTTTAGACTTTATGTTATAAACTTTATCNTCCTCAACTATTGCATCCGATGGTGAGGAATACCATCCATCATCTTCAGTATTAGCTACAGAAGCGCCAAANTCCTCGTCTTCGATCCATTGATCATCATTCCAAATATAATTTGATTCAATACATGACTGCTCATCCAAAATNGACGAATCATCTACACAAAATCCATTATTAGATTTACCAAGCTCTATCCATTTNTTACCAACAAGTTCTATCTTCGCTATTTGAATTTTGTTTATAGAATTTGTATTTATGTTATTCATCCATAACCTAAGNGATTTNACATCACTCCACTCAACTTCTAATGCACTATTATTTGTTGTTATTTTTTCGAAATCTGAAAGAAATATTCTNTAAAGTTTCCAATCTGTGTCTTCAAATCCATCATTAGTGGGTGTTCCAACTTCAGTTGGTTTAAAAGAAGTNGTAAAATAACTATTNATATTNTCAAGAGTAAAATTATTATTTAAATCTTCTGTATCTGGATAGGTATAACCCTCCATTAATGAATTACCCTCNGTACCATTTTTTTGTGAATAATCTATTGGANTGATATTTGGATTATATGACCAGTTATCTTGGTTAGGATCTGGATTAGTATTAATATTATATGGTGATTGTGTAGTTTGTTCNACACATCCTCCTTCTCCATCTTCAAAAATATCTGTACAACCATCTAATCCAGTATCTTCCCCATCATCTAATATAAAATTACCTATACCTGAATTATCTGGTTTNTCCTCNGTATCTAAACTTCCATTTGTATTAATATCTTCACTAATATGTCCAATATCAATATGTAATGTTGCATCATTATCTNCCACTTGAGATGAATTAAACCAAATTTCTAAAAACTTTTTGTCACTTTGATTGGTACTGCCTTGATAAAAATTAGTAGTAATNCCATTCCAATCAGAACCACTTTCTCCATTAAAATCTAAAATAAGTGTTTTTGTTGTATTATTACCAGCTCTTGAAGATGTTTCTTTATTNGGCCATATATCAGTAGTNTTAACATCTTGATAAGGGTTATACCAATACATCTTAGATCTATTATCATTATTTAAAAGTTGNTTATCAAAACTATTTATTGGAGGGGATGATAATTTCCAATGTTTATCCATTACACTAGGGGATAATATTATTTTAGATGATTCAAAATCGTCTAAAAAAGCCTGNCCTAGCGGATTAGGATTTGGGGTAACTTGTGCATACTCTCCTTCAATAGAAAATTTTGAAGGGGATGTAGTTTCAATAAACGGTAATGCATCAACTGCTTTGGTCAATAAGTTAATTTCATTTGAATATTTTCCATTAATNTCCCATATAAAGTTTCTTANNGGCTCATAACCAATATCTACTTTATCATCCATAATTGTTTGATTGTAGTATAATGCTGTGAANCCAATGAAATTATTTTCTCCTAAATCCATTTCCATTCTGGTACCGGCCATTAATTTTTGNTCNAATGAAACAAGTTGATTTTCTTCATATGTTACGTTTACACTTGAGGCAGGATCTACAGCCATCCTNCCTAACTCAGAATCAGTAAACGTAATACTTCCACTAAAATAATCNATAATATAGTCTTGATTTCTAATNAGGTTTTGTCCATTAACATTNACCTCCTCACTTCCCTCAACCACCATAAAACCCAATGTCATTGTTGAACTTCNTTCTGAATATTTTACTTTAAAATAAAATTGATGCTCACTTTCTAATTCTTGTGAATTATTAGATGTAGAAAAATACATTGCAGGACCTTCATCTGGGAAACCATCATTATCACTATCATTTATGAAACCTTCATCGTCATATATATCTACTAAA
Organism: Fidelibacterota bacterium; assembly: GCA_002704045.1. Taxonomy (GTDB): domain Bacteria; phylum Fidelibacterota; class Marinisomatia; order SCGC-AAA003-L08. The sequence goes on along the minus strand of PAFF01000066.1, from coordinate 5,596 downwards.
TCTGGATGTTGATTACCCCAATTTACACAATTAAGATTATTACTATTATCAATATTATAACATTCTGATTGATAGGAAAAAGGTCTGTAAAATGGTAATATTATTTCTCCATAAAATGGATTAATTATGGATGAAACATTATCAATAATTCCATCACCTCCTTCAATTTCTTCTCTCTGAGATGAACTATTAGAAAGGCTATCTAAACCAAAAATATGTAAAAAGGATTTACCTTGTGGACTAAACGTTTCTGTTCCAGTAAGACCTTTAGAATGTACTATTTCTAATTCAAAATCATCCATATTAATTTGTCTTGCTCCTAAATCATATACATTTTTAAACATTAAAGACCAAGTATCCTTAGATGGATCAGACATACCTTCTCTTTTGATAAGTTTTAATTGAATAGGTGAATCTGGTTCACATTCTAAATTATCATCATTACTATCGCAAAATTCCGTATAACTCTCATCAGAGTCCTGTATATCATTATTCTGTGTACCCTCTCCATTATCATATAATCCATTGTTATTTTCATCTAAATAATTATCACCATTAGGATCAAATTCACTACACTTTTCACAATCTGTATTCATCCAATAAATAGGACCACAGATCAAAATATCATTTCCGTCTTCTGTTGCAAAAATCATTTGGTTTAAACTATCTATAGATTCTATTTGTTCTAAATCAATCAACTCCTGCAAAATACTGGAATATGATAAATTAGTTAAAACTGTATCAATTTTTGAACCACATCCATTTTCATAATTATCAAAGACTCCATCTAAACCAGTATCAAATAACTCATCACCAGTTGCTACATAATCATAATCTGTATATGTTTGTTCTTCCTCCAAAATATTATTTATGTCATACGCCACAGCAAGAGCATTACTTCCAACTGATGAACTTAATCTAATGTAACCTCCTTTTTCATAAAGAGTATAATCAACATCTTTCGCTAATTTAATCCAATATCCTGTAATTGGTGTTTCTTGAAATCCTGGATCAGGATTTAAATAGGCAACTCCTTCAACGTAAGCAGTTTCAGAACCTGGGTTTTGTATTTGTTTATATAAATTAAAATTTGTGACTTCACGAATAAATCCATCCTCATTTGCTGGATATGTATGCAATCCATCACTCAAAGGATAAAAATCATATTTAAAATTTTCGTCAATGAAAAAATATCTATCTTTTACGAAATTATAGTCTTTAATTTCTATATCTGAGCTAGTTTCATCTCCTGATTTAGATTTTGATGATTTTTTAACTTGTTCTCTTGATAAAATGGTCGTCATTGACAATGGACCTAACTGTTTTACTGCTTTGATACCAAACAAACCCTCACTTTTACCGCTTCCATATGTTACAAATTGTGTTGAAGGCAAAGATAAACTTATATTACCAGCATCAACACTTTTTAAAATCTCATCATCTTTACCCTCATACTTTATTAATATGTCATTTTCCCAAGAAAAATCTGCCTCAGAATTTTGATCAACTAGTACAGATATTCTTTCACCTACCGTGCCCTCAATATTAAAACTCTGTTTTTGATCTATTTCCAAATCCCAACTTTGATCTTCCCTTGAATTGGTATTTACTAATTCTTGATCTTGAAAAATAACTTGACCAGTTATATCGATGTTTCCTCTAATATTTAATGCTACTTCTTGATCGCCTATATCAGCAATATTCACTCTTAAAGCCCTACTACTGGAACCCTTTTTATTTCTCTTCTTCTTAGTAAACTTTTCTGTAAATTTTTTATATATCTGCTCTCTTTCGTTCTGGTATAAATTTGATTTCCTATACCAAGAAAGTTTTACTATTGATGGAATTCTTAATTGCACATCATCAAATGTCTGATATATACCGAAACTGTTTTCAATTAAAATTGATTCGTTAAAATCTTTATAAACATTTATAAAAAGATTAAATTTTCTATGATCTTTTCGTGGAACTACAATATCAAAAAAATGATTGTTCCAAAGTGAGTCAGAAGTCTTTAAAGCTAATGTTTTTGGAATATTTTCAAAGGGTTTAATTATTTGGGGTAAAAGATTCTTAGTATGGATAGAATGTAAAATTATTCCTTCATTTTCTTCTGCACGTAAAAATCCTATTAATGTAAAAAATATTATTTTTACCCATAGATGATATTTCTGAACAAACTCATTCAAAAATTTATTTGATTTATATAAAGACAGCACGTTAACAGTGTGTCGCTAGGCAAGCTCCCCTCTAGTCTTAATATTTTTATTAAGAATAATTTCATTCTTGATTAAAAGTTGTACCATACTTTTAATTGCTATACCACGATGTGATATTTTATTTTTTTCATACATATTCATTTCTGCAAAAGTTTTTTTATACTTTGTAACATAAAATAAGGGATCATAACCAAAACCTCCAAGACCTTTTATTTCTTTCATTATGTAACCTTTAACAATTCCCTCACAAGTAAGTTCCATATTTGAATCTTTATATGCTATAACTGTACGAAATTGGGCTTTTCTGTCTTGATGAGGTATATTTTTAAGATCGCTTAACATTTTGTTGACATTATCTAAATATGTACAATTATTACCTGCATATCTAGCTGAAAAAACACCTGGCGCACCATTAAGCGCATCGACTTCTAAGCCCGTATCATCACCAATACACGGTAATCCTGTTTGTTTATAAACCTCTCTAACTTTAATTAAAGCATTTTCTTTAAGAGTTAATCCATTTTCTTCAATTTCCCCAATAGATGGAAATTGATCTAAAGTTTTTATATTTACTTTAAAAAATTTTAATTCAAACAAAATCTCCTTACATTTATCTTTGTTATGTGTTGCTATAACTAAATTCATATCATTTAATTTTACCCATCCTGATAACCATTTATTTTTATTTTTTATTTCATCAAGTTTAACTGATAATGTTATTTTATTATCACATACTGCAAACAGCTCTAATTCGCTCTTTTTTTTATTGATATTTTTAACTTCAAAATGACGCCACCCTCTTATTCTATTTAAAGATGTCCATTTTGAACCCTGATAATTTTTCATACTTAATAGGTCTTTTCAATTTCAAACATTGTAACCTGATTATCTTCAATATTGTAAGTTATTGAATTTGGATTACAACAAACAGTACAATCCTCAATCAGTTCAACCAATTCTGAACAATAAGATAATTCAATCTGAACAAAATTTTCTTGAAAACAATATGAGCAATTATATTTTTTATATGTTAGCATAAATTTAATTGAGAATAATTATGATTTAAATTAAATAAGAGTTAGTATTGATTAATATTATTTATTTTATCTATTTGAGATTAATATCTGCGTGTATTAATTTTGATACTTAGAAACTGAAAATCAGTAGTTTTTTAATATAAGTTTAAGTGGTTCGGTAGCTCAGTTGGTAGAGCACAGGACTGAAAATCCTGGTGTCGGTGGTTCGATCCCGCCCCGAACCACAATTAAGCTCTTCTCAATTGAGGAGCTTTTTTATTTATTCAAATATCGTTTTATTTTTTTATTTTGGCTGTATTTAAATTAGGAGTATTAAATGAAAAAACTTATTTTAATTCTAAATTTAATAATTTCGATCTCACTTTCAGAAATTATTAGGGTTGATATTAATGGCAACCATGATTATACAACTATTCAATCTGGTGTTGATAATGCGGAAATTGGTGATACAGTTGTTGTTTATCCTGGTACTTATTATGAAAATATAATCCTTGATAAATCAATTGTTTTAGCTAGTTTGGCAATTTTTGATAATTTAAATAATTGGTTTGAATATAATGATTTTACAAATCAATATGAAGTTACCAATGACAATGTAAATAATACAATTATTGATGGATCTACTGCAGAATTTAACTTAGGAGCATTTGGATCAGACGACATAAAAGATTATATAGGTAGCAGTATTTTTATTGCGTCTTTTAATGAACAATGCATCTCACCATCCGTTATAGGCTTTACAATTCAAAATGGTCTTGGTTCCATTACTCAAGGACCAGATTGGTATGGTTATCGTAAATTAAAAGGTGGTGGAATTTTGTCCTATAAGTCCAATGCTAATATTAATTTTAATAATTTTATAAATAATGGAAATCCATACATACAATATGGAGGTGCAATATATTTTGAAGCAGATACCATAGAACAATACAATTATTGGGAAATGGGTGGTTGTGAATTATCTGATATAAATATTCAAAATAATTTTTACAATGGTAATGATTCAAAATATGCAAATACTTTTTCTAGTAGAAACTTTAATGGCAACATATTAATAGATAAAAGTGTATTTGATGTATTAAACTGTTCTGATAATTCCTTCACAGAGGCTTGGTTTGATATTCATTCTGAATCAGAAGCGGTTTTTTCTGAAATTTTCAGTAACAAATGCTCTCTTATTAATGATCTTTGGGTATCTCCTTCAGGAAATGATTCTTTAAACGATGGAAGTATTGATAATCCATTAAAAACTATTAATTATGCATTAGAAATAATTAATCCATCTATTGAAAACAATATTACTATACATTTAGATGAGGGAATTTACTCACCATTGGAAACAGGTGAGATTTTTAGTTTAGTAATGCAGTCAAATATTACATTAAAAGGTTCTGGAAAAGAGCTAACTATATTAAAAGGAGACAATATAAATTCGATCATATCGGTAAACAATTGTCAAAATATCTCAATATTGGATTTAAGCATCGTTAATGGGTATCCATCCTCAACGAACGATAGTGGTAGTGCTGGAGGTATGATAGTTTCAAATTCTAGCTTAAATATAATCAGTACAAATGTAAGTGTAAATATGTATGGTGGTATAAGCGCAGTCTCATCTAATTTAAACATATCTAACTCAATAGTTTCTAGAAATTCAGCTGGTTTAGGTAATTCTGCTGGTATAGATTTAAAAAATTCAATTGCTCATATTGTTAGTACAACCATTGTAGATAATTATGGTGGTATGGGTACAGCAAGGGGAATAAATATTGATGACAATTCATATTTTAGTATGGTAAACTCAATAGTTTGGGATAATAATATTTTTGAAGATAATACTAACCCTTGGTTAATAAATATAGGAGATGGTCCTGAAGTTAATATATTATATAGTGCTGTAGAGGGTGGATGGATTGGTGAAGGTAATCTAGGCTGGGATGATGATAATCCATTATTTGTTGATCCTTACCAAGGAATTGATTTTTATGATTTTTATATTTCACCTTTTGGAGATTATAGTTTACAAAGTAATTCCTCTTGCATTGATAATGGTATAGCATATTTTGAGTTAAATGATGAAATTGTCATAGATTTAAATGAATCAGATTATTATGGTAATGCCCCAGATATGGGAGCATTTGAATATTATGAATTTATAAATGGTGATATAAATTTAGATCAAGATATTAACATTTTAGATATAGTATTATTAGTTGAAATAATTCTGTATGATGATATGGAAAATGATTTAGCTGATATTAATGGTGACAATTTAGTCAATATACTTGATGTGGTCATGCTTGTCAGTATAATTTTGAACTAGAAGTATAATTCTCTAAT